>SLGN01000607.1 GCA_007123695.1 Verrucomicrobiales bacterium | reverse complement strand
TTCTTCAACCTCGTCCGCGTCCACAACACGGGCATGGCTTTCGGGCTTCTCAACGGCTTCGAATACGCCAATTGGATCTTCGGCTTCATCGCCGTTGCCGCGCTCGTGGGCATTGCCGCGCTGTGGGGGAAGAATGCCTTTCCCGACCGGACCACCAAGACGGCGGCGGCGTTGCTGGCCAGCGGCATTCTCGGCAACTTGACCGACCGAATTCTTCCCGGGCGCGGCTACGTCGTCGATTTTCTCGACTTCAAGCTGCCCTTCTACGATCTGATCGACAAGGGTTCGGGGGGGCATTTCCCCTCCTTCAACGTGGCCGACGCCTGCATCTGCATCGCGGCGGGACTGCTGATTGTCAGCGCCTTCCGGCACTCCGACCGCCGCCAGGACCACAGCGCCTCCTGAGCACGCGCGGCCCCGCGCCATGAGCCGAAAGGGAATCATCCTGCTCGCGGCGCTCTTCGGCGCGGTCTTCCTCCTGCTCGCCGTCGCGGGGCGTGGCTATCGCGAGGTCGAGGCGATGCAGTCTCTGGAAAAGGCGACTGCGGCGGTGAGGCGCGAGCACCCCGGTGCCTCCCCCATTCCCCCGGCTCTGCTGGCAGGTCGCCTCGAAAACGATCCGGCCGGCGTGGTTCTGATCGACGCCCGCGATCCCGAGGAATACGGGCTGAGCCGCCTCGCGGGCGCCGTCTGCCTGGGAACGCGCAGGGAGATCGAGGAACATTTCGTCGGCGATCCGCCCGATCCCGGTTCGCTCCTCGTCGTCTACGATTCGGTGGGATTCCGCTCGGCCAAGCTCGTCGAGGAGATCGCCGCATCCGGCCTGCCGCCGGCCGTCTACCTCGACGGTGGCATTTTCGCCTGGGCCAACGAAGGACGGCCCCTCGTCGATGAGGCGGGCGAGCCCACCGAGAAGGTCCATCCCTTCAACAAGCTCTGGGGCCGGCTCCTCGAGCCTGCGGCGAGGCCTGCGGAGCGGTGACTGCGCCGCCGCCCCGCCGTCTCGCAGTGCCGCGCTCAGATGGCGTGGGAAACGTCGTCGGGAATCGCACCGAGGTCGTGGCAGGCGCGGATGAATCCGGCGGCGCTCCAAGCCTGGTAGAGCTTGCCCATGGGTCGCCCCGTGACCCCGTGGTGCCACTCGTTGAACTCCCACGGATGCGTAAGGCCGAGGCGGCAGAGTTCGGCGAGCTTGACCAGTTCGCGCTGGGCCAGCTCGGGCATGCCGAGGCGGTGGATGTAGCGCACCCACATCGAGCCGATGAAGGGCCAGATGCCGCCGTTGTGGTAGTGGTTGGGCAAATTGAGGAGGTTCACGGTGTAGTAGGAGCGCCATTCGGGGTCGCCCGCCTGGACCGGCGGATAGAGATTCTTGACCGGCGCGGGCTCGTTCACCCCCGTGCCCCAGAGAAAGCGGAAGGTCATGAGGGCGCGCTCCTTGTCGAGCAGCCCGGTGAGGTAGGCGAGCAGGTTGCCGCAGACATCGCAGCGCCAACTGAAGCTGAAGGGCGACACCTGGGCGACGAGGTAGCGGGCGTCGCCGAGCGAATACTGGGTGTCGGCAAAGCTGTGGCCGGGCGCGTCGTCTTCGTGGTAGGTCGTCGGCCAGAAGGTCTTGAGGAACTTCTTCTTCACGAAGGCGGCATGGCGCCGGTAGCCGTCGGCCTTGGCGTGTTCGCCGAGGTTTTCGGCGAGCTTGACGTAGCAGTCGATGGTGCGGTACCAGAGCACCTCGTCGTAGAGGACGTGGTAGCTGAATCCGAAGAGGTCGGCCCAGTCGCTAGCTTCGGGAATCTCGAGCAGCCCGCAGCCGTTCGAGTCGTGGGCGCCGAGCCAGTCCATGGCGCGCTGGAGCCGGTCGGCGTGGCGCCGGGCAAGGCTCCAGTCGCCGCGCGTCTCGCAAAGGTGGACGATGCCGATGATGGTCCACATCACGCTGTCTATGCTGGCGATGCCGCCGACGCCGGCGTAGTCGGGTTCGCCGGTCTCGATCCTCACGTTCGCGGGAATCTGCCCGGTGGGGCTTTGCTTGTTCAGCAGTGTCTCGAAGGTGTCGATCTGCGCCTGGCGGATGTCCTCGTCCTCCAAGTCGAGAGTCCAGAGGGCGGTGATGGCGCCGTCGCGCGCCCAGACCGAACGGTAGTTCTCGTCCGTGCCGTAGACGGTGTTGTCGGCGAGGGAGCAGGCACTGAACCCACAAGGGGTTATGTTCTTGCGCACTGCCGCGATCGCCCTGAGGTAGCCCGCGCTGACGATCTCGCGCTCGGCTTCGGTGAGGACGCGGTATTCCTCGGGGCGGAAGAGAATTTTGGCCATGGTCGTAGCGGGAACGGGGAGTTGGAGGAAAGGCTGCCCGAACTATACGTTGTCGTCGCCGGAGTCCGCCTCGGTTTCGTAGCGGCCCTTGAAGCGCTCGAAGACTCCGAGCGTCCGCCGCGCGATGCCGGTCCACCCGAACTGCCGCCTCGCGAAGCGGGCTCCCTCGAGGGAAAGGCGTTCGCGGAGCTGCGGGTAGCGCAGCGGCAGGGCCAGCATCGCGGCGTATTCCTCGGGCCGCTTGGGATCGCCGTAGAGCGCGTGGAGACCGAATTCGACCGCCTCGTGCAAGCCGCCGTGGACGGTCACCACCGTCGGGGTGCCGCAGGCCATCGCCTCGATCGCCGTCATGCCGAAAGGCTCGTATCGCGAGCAGAGGGCGAAGACCCCCGCCGCGCGGTAGTGGTCGGCCATCTCCTCGTCGGCGACGTAGCCGCGCCAGCGCACTTGGCGGGAGACGCCGAGCTCGCCGCCGAGCCGCTTCCATGCCTCGACCCGCTCGCGGTCCCGTTCGGATCCGGCCCCGACGGCGAGCTGGAGCCGCGCTTTCGGAACGAGGCGCCGCAGCGCCGGCAGGCACTCGACGAGCAGGTCGATGCCTTTGTTGGTGGCGGCCCGCCCCACGCAGTAGACGTCCTGCGGGGCGAACTTGAGCTGGCTGCGGATCTCGGCGACGCGCGCCGGCTGCGCCGGAATGAAGCGCTGCTCGTCGATGCCGGGGGGGATCATCGTGATGTGTTCGCGGGGGATGCCGTAGTCGTCGCCGACGATCTCCGCCTGCTGCACCGTGGTGGCGATGATGTGGTCGCAGTTGCGGTAGACGAGGAACTCCTTCTCGATGCGCTCGGTGAAGCGGTAGGTGCGCTCGATGTCGCCGCGGGAGCCCTTCATGTCCTTGCGCTTCCACGACCCGAGGGAGTGGGGTGTATGGACATGCGGGATGCGCATCTCCTCGGCGATGCGCTGGCCCGCCCAGCCGGCGTCCCAGTAGTGGCTGTTGACCACGTCGTAGCGGAGACCGCGACGGTTCGCCTCGGCGAGGAAATTGGTGACGAAGTCCCCGAGGTGCTCGTGCATGTCCTCCTTGCGGATGAATTCCTTTCCGCCGAAGGGGATGCGCCAGACCCGGAGGTTCGCGTTGACCTTGTCGAACTCGGGCTGCTTCTCGAAACGCCGCGTCACGAGATCCACCTTGTAGCCGAGCCGGGCAAATCTCTTCGCCAGTTCCAGGACGAAGACGACCTGTCCTCCGGTGTCGGGTTTTCCCAGTTCGGGCTCGGCCCCGACGTAGCCGTGGATCGAGAGCATCAGGATGCTTCCTTGGTGTTGTGTCTTGGTAGGCATAGCTTTTTCAATCTTGTGGAAGAGCGCCCCAATGGCGCAGCCCCTCGAGAATGCCGGCGGCATGGTGCGCCGCGGCGAAATAGGTGCGGTTCGGATCGGCGCGCTCGACGAGTTCGCGCCTCGCGTTTCCCACGGCGATGGCCCGGGGGGCCGCATCGAACATGGCGAGATCGTTGCCGGAATCGCCCGCGACGACGAGCCCGTCCGCATCGATGCCGAGCCGCTCGGCCACGTGAAGGGTCGCTTTGTCCTTGCCGGCGGCGAGCGGGATCGCGTCGAAGTCGCTCTTGCCGGAGAGAATCACGGTCGTCCCTGGCAGCCGCTCGAGGAGCTTGGCCCGGATCTCCTCGCCCCGCTCCGTCGGCACCGAATAGCTCGCCTTGTAGGGAGTCTGCATTTCGGGGGGATGCGGCGCCATCCCCTCGGAACGGAGCAGTTCGTCGATGACGCGGCGGTCCCAGCCGCGGAATCGGTCGGTCCATTCCGCTAGTTCCTCGCCGTGCAGCAGGATCTCGGTCCCGAGGGCGGTCACGATCCCGTCGATCCGGAGCCCGGGAGGAAACCGGGACATCGTCTGCTCGACGCTCGCCCGGGGCCGGCTCGAGTTCAGCACGAGCAAGACATCGCCCCGCCTCTCGGCGAAATCGCGGAGGGCGTCTTCGTCACCATCGAGCGTGTCGTCGATGTCGGTGACGAGCAGCCATCGAGGGAACCGGGATCGCATGTCTCTTCCTGCGGCCTTGCTGGATCGGTGGATCGCCAGCATCAAGGAACCGCTTGCTGTCCATACGTAGCACACGATCAAAGGATGCGCCAGAACGAAGCGGATCTTCCCTGCCCGGCACCGACTTCGAGCCGGGCAAACTCCTAACATTGAACGAACCGGTCGAACCCATCCGCGCCAGGCGGACCATGCGTCCTTGGAAATCGAAAACGCCACCCTACGCAACCGAAGCGGTCTCGCGCCCCGTCAACCGATACGCGGACACCGTGCCGGCGAAGCCCTTGAGTCTCATGCCGGACCGGGGAACGGTCGCGTAGCCCTCGCCCTCGATGGCGGCGCGGGTGGCGTCGTCGATGATCACCTCCATGGCCATGGCCTCGCCGCAGAGGCGCGAGGCGAGGTTGACCCGCGATCCGACGACGGTGTAGTTGAGCCGGTCGCTGGCCCCGACGCATCCCGCCACGACCTCGCCGGTGGCGAGTCCGATCCCGATCTCGAGCGGATGGGTCGCGCCCTCGTTGAGCCGCCGCCGCTCCTCCACCATGTCGAGGGCGCAGGCGGCGGCGTGGGCGGCATCGTTGCCGCACGACTTGAGGGCGCCGAAGACGGCCATGATCTCGTCGCCGACGAACTTGTCGACGACGCCGAAATGGCGGCGCACCACCGCCGTCATCGCCGTCATGTGCCCGTTGAGCAGCGAGATGACCTCCGTCGGCGGCATCGGCTCGGTGAGCGAGGCGAACTGGCGGATGTCGCAGAAGAGCACCGTCGCCGTCTTGAGCTCGCCGCCGAGTTCGAGATCGAGGCTGCCCTCTGCCATCGCCTGGGCGACGCTCTC
>SLGN01000625.1 GCA_007123695.1 Verrucomicrobiales bacterium | reverse complement strand
TGACGATTTTTGATTTTTGATTTTTGATTTTTGATTTTTGAATTGGGTGGGATTGGGGAGCAGCTTGGGTTTGGAGAGGTGGGATGGTGAAGGGCGACTGGATGATTGAACAATTTCCTTGGAAAAGGTCAAGCGTTCTGAAGGAATTGGCGCGGAATTTCGCGTTCGTCGGCACCCGGGTGGCAGCGAAGCGGACGAAAAGGAGCCAGCGTGCGCGACGGGTGCGGGGTGGCGGGTCAAAGGAAGAGTGGACTCCGCCCGGAGGGCGCGCGGGCACGTAAGGAAATGCACTGGAAAGAGCGCGGCGGATGGGTTAGCCTCTTCCAATGACCATCAGGCATCAAATCCTAACGGACGCAGAGGGCAAGCCGGTAGCCGCCCAAATCCCGTGGGATGACTTCGAGTTGATCAAGGCGGAGCTTGAACGGGATCTGCCGCTGGACGAAGAGGCCCGCAGTGTGCTGGATCGCCGACACCGAGAGTTGGAGGAAGATAACGTGGAGGGCCTCGACAGCCAGGAGATATTTCGACGCGTGCGCGAGCGCCTCGCTCGGAAAAGGGTGGGCAATGGCGCTCGATGAAGGTCGTGTGGCACCCCGAAACTCAGGCAGAGATCGACGCGGGAGTTGACTTCTACTTCGAGAAGCAACCCGGAGTCGAAGATGACTTTATCGCCGACCTTGAGGCAGCTGTCCGAAAGCTGCTCAAAGATCCGCGATTCCCACGCGAGTTTGACCCTCCATACCGGAGAGTCGTGACCGAGCGTTTTCCTTACCAGATCGTCTATCGGATCAGTGGAGACTGTATTCGCATCGTCGCGGTAATGCACCAAAGTCGCCGCCCCGGCTATTGGAAGGCTCGAGAATCGAGATAGGGAACGGAATAGTCGGAATTCTCAATTACGGAGTATAGGCCCCACTCACGCAAACAACCCCACCACCACGCCCGGTGCGACGCCGGCGACGAGGATGAGGCCGATGAGCAGGGCCATGACGGCCTTGTCGAGCAGTCCCACCTCGATGGCGACTCCGTCGGCGCTCTTGGGCGGGTCGGAGAAATACATCGAGACGGCGATCTTGAGGTAGTAGTAGAAGCCCGCCGCCGCCGCGACGATGCCGACGGCGAGGAGGGTCCAATGGCCGGCGTCGAGGGCCATCTTGAAGGCGAAGAGCTTGCCGAAGAAACCGGCGGTGAGGGGGATGCCGGCGAGGGATGCCATGGAGACGAGCAGGGCGAAGGCGAGGAAGGGCGAGCGCCGGGCGAGCCCGCGGTAGGCGTCGATCTCCTCTCCCTCGATGACGGGGCGCAGGGCGACGATGACGAGGAAGGCGAGGAGGGTCATCAGCAGGTAGGCGCCGAGGTAGAAGGCGATCGCGGTCGAGGGCGTCATGCTGCCGGCGTCCTTGGGGGCGGAGGCGAGGGCCATGAGGAGGAAGCCGCTGTGGCCGATGGAGGAGTAGGCGAGGAGCCGCTTGAAGTTTTTCTGCGGCAGGGCGGCGAGGTTGCCGAAGACGAGGGTGAGGATGGCGACGGCGACGAGCACGGCGACGACCTTGTCGGCGAGGGCGGGGCTGCCGAGGAAGGGGGAGAAGAGGCGCAGGGTGACGATGGCGGCGGCGGCCTTGGAGCCGACGGAAAGGAAGGCGGTGACCGGGGTCGGCGCGCCCTGGTAGACGTCGGGGATCCAGAGGTGGAAGGGCGCGGCCCCGAGCTTGAAGGCCATGGCGACGAGGATGAGGGCGAAGGCGAAGAGGGCGGTGGTGGCGTCGAGCCCGGGCGCGGCGAGGGCCTCGGCGATGGCGGGCAGCTCCATGCTGCGGGTCGCTCCGAAGAGCCAGGCGAAGCCGTAGACGAGGAAGCCGGTCGAAAGCGCTCCGAGGATGAGGTATTTCACCCCGGCCTCGAGCGAGCCGACGTTGCGCCGCATGTAGGCGACGAGGATGTAGAAGGTGATCGAGACGGTCTCGAGGGAGACGAAGATGCTGACGAGGTGGTTGGCCGAGGCCATCCACATGAGTCCGGCGCAGGCGAAGAGCGGCAGGGCGAAGAACTCGCCGAGGCCGGCCTGGGGATGGGCGCCGGGTTCGGGCCGGGCGGTCTGGGCGAGCACGACGGGGGTGTAGTCGATGGCCATCAGCAGCACGACCAGGGTCGAGAGCACGGCGAGGCCCTTGAAGAAGAGCGAGAGCTTGTCGGGCGCGGCGTAGAAGCGCCACAGGACGCCCTCGGTCGACTCGGGGGCCTTGACGAAGAAGAGCAGGCAGAAGACGACGACGAGGCCGAGGATGCCGAGGCGGGCGAGGGATCGCTTGTCCTCCAGCTTGGCGAAGGCGTCGACCATGAGCAGGACGAGTCCCAGCGCGACGACGATGATTTCGAGAAAGTAGACCGGCATGGACGGAAGGCGGAAGGTGGCGGTTTGGGGGATTCAGCGATCAGCCGGCGCCGACGAGGAAGAGGCCGTTCACGGCGGGGCGGATGTACTGGTTGAGCAGTTCGGGGGCGAAGCCGGCCGCGAGCAGGCCGCCGAGCAGCAGCAGCAGGGGGATGCGGGCGGACCAGGGCAGGTCGCCGCCGGGCTCGAGCTTGCCGGGCAGGGCGCCCATGAAGAGGTGGCGGTAGGCGCGCAGCATGTAGACGGCGGAGATGACGACGCCCCAGAGGGCCCCGACGGTGGCCCAGCGGATCCAGGTCATGCCGGCCTCGTCGCCGGCGAAGGCGCCGAAGAAGATGGCCACCTCGGCGGCGAAGTTGGCGAACCCGGGCAGGCCGACGGAGGCGAAGGCGGCGAAGCCGAAGAGCAGCCCGAGGCGCGGCAGGGGTTTGGCGAGTCCGCCGAAGCGGTCGAAGTCGAGCTCGCCGTAGCGGTCGCGCATCCAGCCGGCGAGTCCGAAGAGCAGGGCGATGGAGAGCCCGTGGGCGAACATGAGGAGGACGGCGCCGGAGACGCCGACGACATTGGCGGCGGCGATGCCGAGGAAGGCGTAGCCCATGTGCATGACGCTGGAGTAGCCGAGCATGCGGTCGAGCTTTTTCTGGGCGATGGTGACGAGCCCGATGTAGAGGATGTTGCCGAGCAGGAGGACGAGGACGAGGTTGAGCCACTTTTCGGCGCCGGCGGGGGCGAGGGGCAGGGCGATGCGGACGAGGCCGTAGAGCCCGAATTTCTTGAGCACCCCGGCGTGGAGCATGGCGACGGGGGCGGGCGCCTCGGCGTAGGCGGGCGCGGCCCAGCTGTGGAAGGGGAAGAGGGAGACGAGGATGCCGAAGCCGACGAGGAGGAGGAGGAAGATCCAGCCCTGGACGGCGGGGTCGATGGCGGAGTTGGCGGCGGCGGCGAGGAGTTCGGAAATTTCGAAGGTGCCGGCCCCGAGGGCGGAGACGGCGAGGATGAGTCCGACGAGCAGGACGAGGCTGCCGACGCCGAGGAAGATGGTGATGGTCCACGCGGTGCGGACCCGGTTTTCCCCGTGCCCGAAGATGCCGATCATGAGGAAGGTCGGGATGAGGGCGAGCTCGTGGAAGGCGTAGAGGAAGAAAAGGTCGGTCGAGGCGAAGGCGCCGATGGCGCCGCCGCCGATGAGGAGCAGCGACGCGTAGTAGAGCCGGGAGCTGCCGCGGATGGCCGATTCGGCGGGGGCGAGGAGCACGGCGGAGAGCAGGACGAGGGCGGAGAGCAGGACGAGGACGAGGCTGATGCCGTCGAGGCCGAAGGCGAGGCTGAGCTTGGGGAAGCCGGGCATGTCGAGGAGGGTGCGCGAGCTCTCGAACTGCCACACGAGCCCCTCGATGGAGGTGCGGAAGTTGACGGCGAGGCCGAGGGCGATGACGAGCACGACGGCGGCGGCTCCGATCGCGGTGGGGCGCGCGGGCGCCCCGAGGCCGGCGGCGAGGGCGGCGAGCAGCGGCAGGAGGACGAGGATTTCGAGAGGGCTCACGGCGGGGAGGGGCGGAAAATTCGGTCAGAGGACGAGGTAGAGGACGACGCCCACGGCGGCAAGTCCGAAGAGGAAGGCGTAGTTCTGCACGTTGCCGGCGCTGAAGACGCGGAGGACGCCGCCGACGCCGAAGGCGGTGGCGGCGGGGAAGCGGGCCACGAGCGGATCGACGAGGAAGCGGTCGGCGAAGTCGAGGCCCCGGGCGACGGCATCCTGGAAGATGCGGACGAGGGCGGCGTAGATCTCGTCGATGCGGAACTTGTCGCGCAGGATGGGGATGCTGACGGGATCGGTGGCGCGGCCCCGGTAGAGGAGGACGGCGGCGCCGGCGCCGACGACGAGTCCGGCGAGGGAAAGCACGGCGGTGAGGCCGAAGTGGTGCTCCATGTCGGGAACGCGGGCGAGGAGGGGTTTGGCGAGGAAGCCGTAGGCGGAGAAGACGGAGAGGAAGGCGAGGACCGCGAGCGGCGCCCACATGACGGGACCGACCTCGCGGGCGTGCCCGGCGTCGTCGGTGCGCGTCGGCCCGAAGAAGGCGACGAGGACGAGGCGGGTCATGTAGAAGGGGGTGAGGAAGGCGACGACGATGGCGAGGACGTAGGGTCCGACCATCTTCTGGTGGAGCGCGGCCTCGAGGATGGACTCCTTGCTCCAGAAGCCGCTGGTGAAGGGCACGGCGATGAGCGCGGCGGTGCCGAGGGCGAAGGTCCAGAAGGTGATCGGCATCTTGCGGCGCAGGCCGCCCATCTTCCAGATGTCCTGCTCGTGGTGGCAGGCGTAGATGACCGCTCCGGACCCGAGGAAGAGCAGGGCCTTGAAGAAGGCGTGGGTGTAGAGGTGGAACATGCCGGCGTCGCTGCCGGCCCCGCCGACGCCCTGGGCCATGACCATGTAGCCGAGCTGGGAGACGGTGGAGTAGGCGAGGATGCGCTCGATGTCGTTCTGCTGCAGGGCCATGAGGGCGGCGAGCAGGGCGGTGATGGCGCCGGTCCAGGCGATGACGTTGGCGGCGAGCTCGGCGGCGTCGACGAGGAAGGAGACGCGGGCGAGCATGAAGACGCCGGCGGCGACCATGGTGGCGGCGTGGATCAGGGCGGAGACGGGGGTGGGGCCCTCCATGGCGTCGGGCAGCCAGACGTGCAGGGGCACCTGGGCGGATTTGCCGACGGCGCCGCAGAAGACGCAGAGCACGGCGATGTTGAGGAGCTGGGCGTTGCCGACGCCGCCGACCGCCTTGGCGATTTCGTCGAAATAGATCGAGCCGGTGAGGATCCAGACGAGGAGGAT
>SLGN01000361.1 GCA_007123695.1 Verrucomicrobiales bacterium | reverse complement strand
TCTGGCCGCCGCCGTTCCCCCCGATACCGGTGAGAGAAATGTCGCCGTCGGAGGTGAGGACCCGGTTCGCCCCTCCGCTGAAGAAGATGCCGTAGTTTTGCTGGGTGCCGCCGGAACCGCCGATCCCGTGGAGGGTCGCGCTGCCCGCGCCGCTCTCGATGCGCGAGCCGCTGGCGAAGCGGATGCCGTCGTTTTCGTTTCCGCCCCCGCCGAAGCCCTGGCCGCGCAGGGAGACCGCCCCGCCCCCGGAAAGGAGGGCGCTGCTCCGAAGATAGATCCCGGCTCGGGTGAAGGCGTCGGTGTCGGCGGCACCGGTGGCGAAGCCGGTTAGCGGATCGGCGCCGCCGCCAAGGACAATGCCGCCCCCGTTGGAGGTGACGGTGGTGCCGTCGAGGAAGATGTTGCCCGCCCCGGAGGCGTTGCGGTCGGCGTTGAGGACGACATTGCCGCCGGCGGTGGTGAGGGCGCTGCCCGAGGCCGAGGCGAGGCTGCCGTTGGCGACGAGCTGGATCGCGCCGCTGCTGGCGGAAAGGGCGCCGTCGAGAGCGATGTTCGCCGCCGTCCCCGCGCCGAGGTTGGAGACCGAGATCGATCCGGCATCGATGTCGCGCAGGGAGATCGTGCCGGCCCCGGTGTGGGTTTTTCCGGCCCCGTCGGCGAGCGTGATGCTGACCGCGCCGCCCCCGGCGTTGATCGAGACGCCGGGGGCCATTTCGACCACGGCGTCGCCCGCGTCGCGGTGGATGTCGACGACGCCGTTGGCGAGGGTCTCGTTGGCGACGAGGGTGAGGTTGCCGCCGTCGGTGACGATGTCGGCGTTCAGGAAAATGCTGCGGCCCGCCTGCATCGTGATCGCGCCGCCGGTGCCGGAGCCGTTGTTGGTGACGATGGCCTGGTTGACGGAGATGTCGTTGTTCGCCTGGAGGACAATGGCGGTGCCGGTGTTGGTGATCTCGGTGAGGCGTGCCGCCGAGATGGTGACGTCGCTGCCGGCGCCGTTGGCGAAGAGGTTGTTGCCCGTGTAGTTGGCGCTGAGGGAGAAGGCGTCGAGGAGGGTGGCGCTGGGGAAGGCCTCGTCATTGACGTTATGAACCGAGACGGTGAGATCGAGCGCCCCGGTTGCCGTCGCGGTGAAGTCGAGGGCGTAGGGCGTCCAATCGGTGGCACTTGTGTAGTCGCCGGTCCCGCCGCCGAAGGCACTGAAGGTGTCGTGGAGCGTTTCGACCAGCGAGGCGACCCCCGAGAGGGTGAGCTGCGACCGGTCGTTGAAGTCCGGTTCGGGCGTGTTCTCGGTAGTGAGGAAACGATGGTCGAAGCTCAGGCGGTAGGAAATGCCGTCGGCGAGATCGATCGACTGGCTGAGGGTCGCTTCGGACAGGCCGGTGTTCTCGAGCAGGAATGCCATGAAGCTGCCCTCGGTCGGGAGGAAGCTGCCATAGGAGCCGACCACGCTGCCGTTGGCGGAGTTGGTCCAGCCGGTGAGGTCGCCCGTCTCGAAGCCTCCGTTGGTGAAGAGCTCGAGGTCGGCGATGGTGATGTTCTTCGGGTCGAGCAGGAGCGTGCCGGCGGCGCCGCTCGGAGCGGCGGCGTCGGCGATGCCGCGGAAGACGAGGTTCGCCTTGCCGGAGGTCTCGATGAAGCCGCCGTCGCCGGAAAGGGCGCCGCCGCGGGCCTGAATCGCGCCGCCGAAGTAGGTGTTCTCGTCGGCCCAGAGGATGACGCGGCCTCCGTCGCCGCGCGTCCACGCATTCGCCGTGAGGCTGCTGCCTGCGGTGACGTAGGTGTACTGCGCATTGGGCACCTCGGCGTTGCCGCCCTGGTAGTCGCCGCCGACGAGGATGGTGCCGCCTCCGCCGTCGCCCGAGGCGTCGATGTTCGCCCCGGGGCCGAGGAAGAGGGTGCCGCCGGTCAGTTGGACATGGCCGCCGATCTGGTCGGCCCCGCTGCCTTGCGCGAGCACTTCTCCGGATTGCAACAAAAGCCCGTCGCGTCCGGCATCCATGCGGACTTCGCCGCCGCCGGCAGCCCCGGAGACGTCGATGCGCGAATCGCGGTCAGCGATGATCAGCGGGGCCTCGACGGCAACGCTACCGCCGCGGCCCGAATCCGAAGCGGCATCGACAACGCCGCTGGTCTCGACGGATCCACCGCCCTCGATTTTGACCGCACCGCCGCCGCCGTCGCTGCGTCGGGCCGAAATCGTGCCGCTGTTGACGACCCGGCCCCTGCCTCCGGCGCTGAGGAAGACCCGCCCGCCGCTCTTGCTCACGCCGGTGGCCCGCGTCACGCCGCTGTGCTTGATCGCCAGCGCGTATTCGTTGCCTCCGGCGGCCTTGATCTCGGCCGAAGCCGCCGCAATGAGCCCCGCCTGGGTAGCGCGGGAGCTGTCTCCGCTGTTCCCGGCCTCGATGAAGACGCGCTCTTCGCCGCTGGCCTTCACCAGCACCTCGCTGCCCGCCGCGAGGGCGGCGGTGCCGTTGGGGGCGTGGATCTCGCCGTGGTTCTCGACGGTGCGGGCGATGAGGATGACGTCGCCGCCGCTCGCGCCGATGCGACCTAGGTTGACGACTGCCGCGTCGGAGTTGCCCTGGAAGCGCAAGTCCCCTCCCCTGAGGAAAGCGGTGTTGGAGACGTCGAGGGTCGAGGCGAGGAAGCCGGCGGTGTCGACCACCCCGGTCGCGCCCACGAGGATGCCGTTGGGGTTGATGAGGTAGACCTGACCGTTGGCCTGCAGGGTGCCGTGGATGGCGCTGGGGTTGCCGCCGGTGACGCGGTTGAGGACGGCGCTGGCGCTGCTGGGCTGGACGAAGCGGGTCGTGCTGCCGCCGGGGATGGAGAAATCCTGCCAATGGATGATGGCGCGGTCGCTGCCCTGGGTGACAGTGAGGGTCGAGCCCGAGGAGGAGATCGAAGCGCTGCCCGCCACGACCCGACCGCCGGTGGGATTGGCGCGGACCGGCGTCGAAAACGTCAAGGCTGGTGCCAAGGCGATGACGACGGCCAAGCGACGACGCGCAGAGCGGCGCAGGGAAGCGAGCAGACCGCGCCGATGGCGGCGAGCGAGGACCGGAATAGGAGGGATGGAGGCTCTATGGGACTGGAAAGACATGATGGGGAGGGTCTTAATTTATGTAAAATATGGCATTTCATTAAAATTGAAAATGAAAATTACGTGATTCTCGGTATTTCTTGTCACGCAAGAATCCTCCCTGAGATTGTGGCCCTGGTGCCCAGCCCTTGTAATCCCGGTTTTCCCGAACTCTTTGGTTGACTTCCTCTCCGGAAGTTTGCTACCCTCGCTGCATCAGCGGATGCGAGAGATGAGACAGGCAACACGGTAATGCGACCATTCGGGGGCAGCGGGTGGTTTCGGGCGGGCGGCGGCGAACGCAGGCCCTGGGCAGCCCCGACCCGCCCGGATAGCTGCGCCCCCGAAAGCCCCTGCCTTTCTCCGCGATGATCGCGACCATTCCCAACCGCCATTCCATCCATGTTCCACCATTGCCTCATCGCTGAAGATCAAACGATGTTCGCGGAAGCGCTTTCAGCCTCGCTTCTCGCTTGGCAACTGGTTGACCGCTGCACGGTTGCGACCGACTTGGAGCAGGCCTCGTCGCTCGTCTCCCGCGAGCGGTTCGACCTCGCCGTGGTGGATCTGCTCTTCCCCGCAGGCAACGCCAACGGTCTTATCGCCCAGGCTGCCGCTTGCAATCCGGCGCCGAAGATCTTCGTGGTGACGGCCCTATCCGATCCCGGACAATTGCGAACGGTGCTGACCCACCGCGTGGACGGGGTCTTCGTGAAGACGGAGCGCTTCTCCGCGCTGCGCGAGGGACTCGAAGCCTTGCTGCCCGGAAAGGCGAAGTCCTCCCTTTCGGTCGTGGAGGAGACCGACCGGATTGAACGACTGCTGTCAAAACGGGAGCGGGAGGTGCTGCACGCTCTCGGCGCGGGCTCGACCAACCAGGAGATCGCCGACCGTCTGAGGGTCTCGGTCCGCACCATCGAGACCCATCGGAAGAATATCTCCGTAAAAACAGGGCTTCGCGCGGGAGAGCTCATCCGGGCCGCCGTACGCTATCGCGACAGAGACGCCGCTGCGATCAGGGATTTCCCCAACCCCCGGTGAGGGCCGGTTTCCCTCGCCTTTTCCGGCGTTGGCCCATGGCAGAGTCCCCCAAAGACCTTCTCGGCAAACCTCGCTCCCCGAGAGCGGGAATCGAGCCGGGCGCCCCCGAGGCACCGTATCCCCAGTTGTCCCGCGACGAGACCGCTCGACTCCTCGCGCACGCCTCGCACTCGCTGAGAGGGTCCTTGGCCTCGGCCGCGACGGCCCTCCAGGTGAGCCTTTGCGCGGAGCCGACCCGCTGCGGCGGCGATCCCGCCCGGCACATTCCTCTCGCCTTGGACAAGCTCGCAGAGATGGAGGACGGCATCGACGCCTGCGTCTTCGCCGCCGAGACTCTGACCGGCCTCGCGGATTGCGAACCTATCCGCAAGCCGCTCGGGGCGCTGCTGCAGGAAATCCCGGACCGCTTTCGCTGCTGGGGGAGGGAGGGCAGCCCGCCGCGCGTCTCGCTCTGCGGCCTCGATGGCGCGGCTCTCGGCGCCTTGGTCGAGGCGAAGCCCTTCCTATGCCTCGCACGCGCGATGCTCGCCGTCTCGAGAGCCTTTGCCCCGCCCGCTGCCGAAATGCGCCTGCATATCGCCGTCGTCGGGGAGGGCTCCGCGGTCCGCTTGCGGCTGGAAGGCGACGCCCTCGAGATCCCCCCGGCGGTGGCCGAGTGCCTTTGCTCCCCTCCCGCGCCCGGCCTCGCCAGCCTGCCCGACTCCGCGCTGAGCTTTCAGTTTTTCGTGATCGCCCTCTGCCAAAGCCGCCTCGGCGCCGTCCTCTCCGCCGGCAACAGCAGCTCTGCCGGCGGATCGTTCGCGGCGTTCTCCGTCCCGGTCTCTCCCCCACGGAAGCAATGAGTCCGGTCTCGCCCGACGCCGTCGCGCTCGACGCCGAAATCCGCTAGTGGACCGCCTCCCCCATCGAGCGCTCCCTGGCCGATAGCGTGCGGCACGGCATCATGATCACCGATGTGCGACGCCGGGTGGTTTGGATCAATGCCGCCTTCACCGAAATCTCCGGCTACGAGCTGGAGGAAATCGCCGGAAGGAACCCCGGTTCCTTCATGCAGGGGCCTGACACCGATCCCGCTGCCGTCGCCCGCATCCGCATGGCGCTGG
>SLGN01000739.1 GCA_007123695.1 Verrucomicrobiales bacterium | reverse complement strand
CGTAATCCATGATCTCGTGGATGTGCTTGGCGTCGAGGGTCTCGTATTCGAGCAGGGCCTTGGCGATGGTGTCGAGCTTGTCGCGGTGGGCCTGGATCAGCTCGGTGGCCTTGGCGTAGGCGTTGTCGATGAGCTGCTTCACCTCGGCGTCGATCTTCTGGGCGGTGGCCTCGCTGTAGTTGCGCGGCGAACCCATGTCACGACCGAGGAAGACGTGCTCCTGGTGGTCGCCGTATTCGACCATGCCGAGATGCTCGCTCATGCCCCACTCGCAGACCATGCGGCGGGCGATGGAGGTGGCCTGCTTGATGTCGCCGCTGGCACCGCTGGCGACGTCTCCGAAGACGATCTCCTCGGCGACGCGACCGCCCATGATGACGACGAGCTGGTCGAGCAGCTCGCTCTTGCGCTGGGTGTATTTGTCCTGGAGCGGCAGCCACATGGTCGAGCCGAGGGAGGGGCCGCGGGGAATGATGGTGACCTTGTGGAGAGGGTCGGTGTTCTCCAACAGGACGAGCAGGATGGCGTGGCCGGCCTCGTGGAAGGCGGTCTTTTCCTTGTCCTTCTCGGAAAGGGCGAGGCTGCGCCGCTCCTTGCCCCAGCGGACCTTGTCGCGGGCCTCCTCCAGCTCGGCGAGGGTGATGGCCTTGAGCCCCTTGCGCGCTGCGAGCAGGGCCGCCTCGTTGATGACGTTGGCGAGCTCGGCGCCTGAGTAGCCGGGAGTGCCGCGGGCGACGACGCCGAGATCGACTCCTTCGGCGAGCTTCACCTTCTTGGCATGGACCCGCAGGATCTCCTCGCGGCCGTTCACGTCGGGCAGACCGACGGTGATCTCGCGGTCGAAGCGGCCGGGGCGAAGCAGGGCCGGGTCGAGGACGTCGGGGCGGTTCGTGGCGGCGATGATGATGACGCCTTCTTGCGTGTCGAAGCCGTCCATCTCGACGAGCAGGGCGTTGAGGGTCTGCTCGCGCTCGTCGTGCCCGCCGCCGAGCCCGTGGCCGCGGTGGCGGCCGACCGCGTCGATCTCGTCGATGAAGATGAGGCAGGGCGCGTTCTTCTTGCCCTGCTCGAACATATCGCGCACCCGCGAGGCGCCGACGCCGACGAACATCTCGACGAAGTCGGATCCGCTGATGGAGAAGAAGGGTACGTCGGCTTCGCCGGCGATGGCGCGGGCGAGAAGGGTCTTGCCGGTGCCGGGCGAGCCGACCATGAGGACGCCCTTGGGGATGCGTCCGCCGAGGCGCTGGAACTTCTTCGGGTCGCGGAGATATTCGACGATTTCCCAGACTTCCTCCTTGGCCTCCTCGACGCCGGCGACATCCTTGAAGGTGACCTTGTTCTTTTCCATCGACATGAGCTTGGCCTTGCTCTTGCCGAAGCTCATGGCCCCCTTGCCGGCCGCGCGAATCTGGTGGCGGAAGAGGAAGTAGAGGAGGATGAGGAGGAACAGGATCGGGAGGTAGAAGGAAAGCATCACCATCCCGAAGTTGTCCGACTCGGTCGGCAGGTCCGAGATCGCTAGGTTCTTCTCGGCGAGCATGGTGCGGAGCTCGTCGTTCACGTAGGCGAGGATCACGGGCACGGTGAACTCGCGCTCGCGCTGTCCGCCGGCCTCGTCGGTGGAATCGGCCCGGTACCAGCCGGTGATGAATTCCTTCGAGCTGCCGTCCTTGCGCGAGAGCCGCAGCAGGCGGGGCGGCTGCGCCTTCTCGTCGACGAGGATGCGGTCCTCGCTGACGAGGCGCTTGAACTCGGCGTAGGTCAGCGTTTTGGAGGAGTCGGAAAAGCTCTTCGACCAGATCGCGAGACCGAACAGGCCCATGGCGACGGAAAGGAGGATGAGGCCTTTCCAGTTGAAGCCGTCGCCGCCAGGGCGTCGGTCGTTTTGTTGGGAACCGTCGTCTTGCATGAGTGGTCTACCGGGGTTTACGCCGCACGGGGGATTCGCGATACTACCACAGGCCCCATGGCGGCGCAAATGGTGACCCCGAGAGGAGTGATGATGGGCCCGGGGGCGTATCCGGGCGGGATCGCGGCGGCCTCGGCCGTTCCGCGCGGATCCGAGATCAGCGCAGCAGCACCTCGCGCGAGAGCATTTGCTCGCCGTCGAAGCGGAACCAGGCGCGGAACTTCGACCCGCCGAGCATGGCGGGGAGCCAGTGCCGGTCGTCGGCCCACATGCGGTCGTAGGGCACCGCCGCGATGGGGAACCACTCGGGCCTCGCCTCGGGGGTCTCGGTGGGCACGCCCTCGAACTCGGTGCCGTGGAAGACGACGCAGTGCAGGCGCAGCCCGTCGACGAAGTCGAAATGGAGTTCGCCCATCTCCTCGAGGGCGCCGACTTCGATGAGGAGTTCCTCGCGGACCTCGCGGCGGGCGGCGTCGAGGGCGCTCTCGCCGGGTTCGAGCTTGCCGCCGGGGCCGTTGATTTTTCCAGCGCCGAGGCCGGTCTTCTTGTGGATCAGCAGGACCTCGTCGCCCCAGGTGAGGAAGACGAGGTTGGCCCGCATGTTGGGGGTCCAGTCGTCGGGAAAGGGGGCGGGGGGATTCTCCATCGTCGCGGGGTCAGGGCGCGTAGCTTTCCATGCCCTCGCAGGTGCAGACGAGGTTGCGGTCGCCGTGGACGTTGTCGATGCGGCTCACGGGGGGCCAGAATTTGCGCTCGCGCACCCAGGGCAGGGGGTAGGCGGCAAGTTCGCGCGGGTAGGGGCGGTCCCAGGTCTCGGCGAGGAGGTTCTCGGCGGGGTGGGGCGCGTGCGTCAGGGGGCTTTCCTCGGCCTTGCATCCGCCCTCCTCGATGCGGGCGATCTCCGCGCGGATGGCCGCCATCGCTTCGCAGAAGCGGTCGAGCTCGGCGAGCGTCTCGCTCTCGGTGGGCTCGACCATGAGAGTGCCGGGCACGGGCCACGACATGGTGGGGGCGTGGAAGCCGAAGTCGACGAGCCGCTTGGCGATGTCTTCGACGTCGATGCCGACGCTGTCGCGGAAGCTGCGGACATCGAGGATGCATTCGTGCGCGACGCGGCCCCGCCGCCCCCGGTAGAGCACGGGGAAATGGGGCTGGAGCCGGTGGGCGAGGTAGTTCGCGTTGAGGATGGCGAGCTCGGTGGCGCGGCGCAGCGAGGGCCCCATCATCGCGATGTACATCCACGAGATCACGAGGATGCTGGCGCTGCCGTAGGGCGCCGCGCTGACGGGGTGGTCGGGCGAGCCGGGCCACTCGCCGTGGCCGGGCAGGAAGGGAGCGAGATGGGCCCGCACCCCGATGGGCCCGACGCCGGGCCCGC
Source organism: Verrucomicrobiales bacterium (assembly GCA_007123695.1). GTDB lineage: Bacteria > Verrucomicrobiota > Verrucomicrobiia > Verrucomicrobiales > DEV007 > Arctic95D-9. The sequence continues at coordinate 1,948 of SLGN01000739.1, read as the reverse complement.
CGCCGCCGTGGGGGATGCAGAAGGTCTTGTGCAGATTGAGATGGCAGACGTCGGCGCCGATGGCGGCGGGGGTGCAGATCCCGACGAGGGCGTTTAGGTTGGCCCCGTCCATGTAGACCTGTCCGCCGCTTCGGTGGACGGTTTCGCAGACCTCGGCGACGCCTTCCTCGAAGACCCCGTGGGTGGAGGGGTAGGTGATCATGAGCGCGCCGAGACGCGCGGCATGTCGTTCGCTCTTGGCGGCGAGGTCGCCGCGGTCGATGTTGCCCTCGCGGTCGCAGGCCACGGCGACGACTTCGAAACCGGCCATGACGGCGCTGGCGGGATTGGTGCCGTGGGCCGAGACGGGTATGAGGCAGACTTTGCGGTCGGTGTCGCCGCGCGATTCGTGGTAGCGGCGGATCGCGAGCAGGCCCGCGTATTCGCCCTGCGATCCGGCGTTGGGCTGCACGCTGACGGCGTCGAATCCGGTGATCGCGGCGAGCCAGTCCTCCAGCTCGCGGATCATCTCGAGATAGCCGGCGACCTGCTCGGCGGGCGCGAAGGGATGGGGGGCGGAGACCTCGCGCCAGCCGAGGGGCATCATCTCGGCGGCGGCGTTGAGCTTCATGGTGCACGAGCCGAGGGGGATCATGCTCCAGTTCAGGGCGATGTCCTTTCCCTCGAGCCGGCGGAGGTAGCGCATCAGCTCGGTCTCGGTGCGGTATTGGCGGAAGACGGGCTGCTGGAGGAAGCGGCCGCGGCGGAGGAGCTCGGGAGGGAGCCCCGATGGCGCGGCGGCGAGGGCGGCGGGATCGGCGGGATCGGCGGAAGGCGGGGTGTCCAGCCCGAAGACCGCGAAGAGGGCGGTCCAGTCGCCGCTTTCCACGAGGGCTTCGTCGAGGGAGAGCCCGAGGCGGCCGGGGCGGTCGGTCCGCAGGTTGATCCCGGCGGCGGCGCAACGCGCGAGGATCCCGGCGCGGCGGGGTTCGGGCACGGGGATGTCGAGGGTGTCGAACCAGTTCGCGTTGGCGGGCGCGAGACCGGCCTGCCGCAGGGCGTCGGCGAGCTGCGAGGTGGCGGCGTGGATCCGGCCGGCGATGCGGCGGAGGCCGTCGGGTCCGTGGTGGACGGCGTAGAGGCCCGCCATGGCCGCGAGCAGGACCTGGGCGGTGCAGATGTTCGAGGTGGCCTTCTCCCGGCGGATGTGCTGCTCGCGGGTCTGGAGGGCGAGCCGCAGGGCCGGCCGGCCCTCGGCGTCGCGGGACACGCCGACGAGGCGACCGGGGAGGCGGCGCTTGAGCGCCTCGGTGCAGGCGATGTAGGCGGCGTGGGGTCCGCCGAAGCCGATCGGCACGCCGAAGCGCTGGGCGCTGCCCACGACGATGTCGGCGCCCCATGCCCCGGGCGGTTCGAGCAGGGTCAGGGCGAGCGGGTCGGCGGCGACCACGACGAGCCCGCCGGCGTCGCGGCAGCTCAAGGCGACGGCGAGCGGATCCGCGATGGAGCCGTCTTCGGCGGGATACTGGAGCAGCACGCCGAGGAGCGCCTTCCCCGCCGCGGCGAAGTCGAAGGCGCCGGGGGCGCCGACGACGAGCTCGATCCCGAGGGCGCCGGCCCGGGTGCGGAGCACGCCGAGGGTCTGGGAAAAGCATCCCTCGTCGACGAAGAGCTTCGTTCCCGCGGGCCGGGACGAGGCGAGCATGGCCATGGCCTCGGCCGCCGCAGTGGCCTCGTCGAGGAGCGAGGCGTTGGCGACGGGCAGGGCGGCGAGTTCGCAGACGAGGGTCTGGAAATTGAGGAGAGCCTCGAGCCGGCCCTGGGAAATCTCGGCTTGGTAGGGGGTGTAGGCGGTGTACCACCCCGGATTCTCGAGGACGCAGCGCTGGATCACGGGCGGCACGATGGTGCCGTAGTAGCCGCGCCCGATGCAGTTGATGGCCTCGGCGTTCTTCCCCAGCATGCGGCG
>SLGN01000178.1 GCA_007123695.1 Verrucomicrobiales bacterium | reverse complement strand
GACAGCGGCCCCGGCAGCCTGCGTGCAGCAGTGGAGTCCAGGGGGCCGAGGACCGTCGTCTTCCACGTGTCCGGTAATATCGAGCTGGAGTCTCCGATCTCCATCCGCCACCCCTACCTCACCATCGCCGGACAGACCGCCCCCGGCGACGGCATCTGCCTCAAGAACCACGGAATCATGATCATCAAGACCCACGACATCGTCGTCCGCCATCTGCGATGCCGCCCCGGCGATAAAACCTCGGAGCCCGGAGAAATGGACTGCATCAGCATGACGAGCGTCCGCGACGTCGTCATCGACCACTGCTCCGCAACCTGGAGCACCGACGAATGCCTTTCCGTCACCCGCGACTCGGACCGCGTCACCGTGCAGAATTGCCTCATCGCCGAGGCGCTCACCAGCCACGCCCTCGGCTCCATCATCGGTTCCTACGAAGGTTCGGTCTCCTTCCTGAAGAATCTCTTCGCCAGCAACCGGGCGCGCAATCCCCGGATCAGCGGCTACCAGTCCGAGCCCGGGCGCGAAGGCTGCGCCGGGCCCCGGGTGGACTTTCGGAACAATGTCGTCTTCAACTGGTATTCGGGCCCCGGATACACCGGCACCGGAAGCAGCGAATCTCCCGAAGACATCGCGGCCAACTTCGTCGGCAACTACTTGAAACCTGGCGCCGACACGCTCGCCTCCCACCGAAGACTCGCCTTCACCTTCAACGAAGGGGCCTCGGCGGATTGGTTCATGGCCGGGAACTTCAGCGAAGGCGATCCCGACGCAGCCACGCAGGAGGACTTGCTGCTGGTGAAGCCCGGTGCCGTGCTGCGGTCCCTCGATTCCCCCCTCTCCCTCGAAATCCCAACACAAACGCTGACCGCCCCGGAGGCCTACGAAGCCGTCCTTGCAAACGCGGGGGCCACCAAGCCACGCCGCGACTCGCTGGACACCCGGATCGTCGTCGGCGTCCGCGACGGCACCGGTCGCCAGCCCGGCGGACTCGCCGACGACGCCTGGCCCGAACTGCGCAGCACCGCCCCATGGGAGGACCGGGACGGCGACGGGCTGCCCGACGCCTGGGAGGTGGCGCACGGACTTGATCCCGCCGACCCGTCGGACGGCTCGGCAGTGGCGGGCCCGGAGGGCTGGACCCATCTCGAACTCTGGCTCGACAGCCTGTAGCGGCTCGGCGGCCTTCCTCGCCCGAGGTGGGCGCACGCTTGAACCGGGGGCAAATCCATGTTTGAATCCCACCGTCGAAAGGATCGAGGCAATGAACAGTCGATCCCGAGTGGGGCGATTGGGGCCACGAACCGGTCCGCGCCGGCTCCCTTTCTCCTCCGCCTTCCCAGACCCAGACCATGAATCCCGCCGCCTCCCTCAGCCACGATCCGAATTCGGCCGAATGGAGCCGTTTCCTCGACGAAACGGTCGATTCCTTCGCCTGCACCACCGGAACTCTGCATCGCCTCGATCCCGCCGACCGCCACCTGAAGCTCGTGGCTCATCGCGGAATCCCGGAGGCACTGATGCCGATCATCGACTCGATCCCGGTCGGCAAAGGGATCGCCGGCACGGCGGCCGAGCGTCTCGAGCCAGTGGAACTCTGCAACCTCCAGACCGATTCCTCCGGCGTGGCCAAGCCCGGCGCGAAGCAGACGCAGGTGCAAGGCTCTCTCGCCGTGCCGGTCCTCGACGGCGATCGCCTCTGCGGCACGCTGGGGGTGGGGAAAAGGGAGCCCTACGATTTTTCCGACGAAGAGAAGCTCCGTCTCATGGATCTGGCGAAGGCGATCGCGAATCGTCTGCTGCCAGCCTGATGCCTCCTCGGCCGGGGAATTCGCCCGTCCGTTCCGCAGCGCCGCCTCTTTCCCGAATTTCGCCTTTCGGGCGAGGCGAGGCGGGATAGATTCGCGGAAGTCTCCGACCATGCTCGCTCCGCTTCTCCTCATGACCCTCGGCCTCGCCATTCTCGTGGCGGGGGCCGAGTTCCTCGTTCGCGGGGCCGTCGGTCTCGCGCGCGCCCTCGGGGTGTCCCCGCTCGTCATCGGCCTCACCGTGGTTTCCTTCGGGACGAGCTCGCCCGAGTTCGCCGTCGCGGTGAAGGCGGCCTTCGGGGGGGCGGGCGATCTCTCGATCGGAAACATCGCGGGCTCGAACCTTTTCAACACCGCCCTCATCCTGGGAATCTCCGCGATCGTCTGCCCGCTCGCGGTGAATCTCCAAGTGGTGCGGCTCGACTTGCCGGTGATGCTCGCCGCCTCCGTCCTGTTCACCGTCTTCTGCCTCACCGGCAAGACTCTCGAGGTATGGGAGGGAGCGATCCTCTTCGCGCTGGTGATCGCCTACACCGTCTTCCTCATCCGCCTTAGCCGCCGGGAGGAGGCCATCGCCGCAGCGGCGGAGGCCGCAGTGGCGGAGGCCGGACCGGAGCCGGAAACCGGAGCCCGCCGTCCCTGGGTCCATCTCCTTCTCTTCTTCATCGGCCTCGCCGCGCTCATCTACGGATCGACGGTGCTCGTCGACAACGCGGTGATCGCGGCGCGGCTCCTCGGCTGGTCCGAGGCGCTCATCGGACTCACCATCGTGGCGGTCGGCACTTCGCTGCCGGAACTCGCGGCGTCGATCGCGGCGGCGGCGAAGAAGGAAACGGACATGGCCGTGGGCAACATCGTCGGCTCGAACACCTTCAACGTGCTGTCCATCGGCGGCGCAGCAGGCATTCTCGGGCCCGTCCGCATGGACGGCATCGAACTGCTCGACTTCGGGGCGATGCTTCTCGTCTCCTTCCTGCTCATTCCGCTGATGTGGCGCGGGTTCCGCATCCAACGATGGGAAGGCGCCGTCCTCGTCGCCATCTTCGGCGCCTACCTTGCGTTGCGCTGGCCGTAGGCACGGGCGCTCCCAGCCCACGACCTCCCCCGGACACGGCGACGTCGCCTTCAGCAAAACAGGGCACGGGCTGCCGCCGTCCAAACGGCGCTCCGGGGGATCTTGACGCGCTGACGAAGGACTCGGGCGGACCCGGCCTCGTCGAGGAGCCGCGCCGTCTCCAAGGCGAGCAGCCTCGGCAGGCCGGTGCAGAAGCGCGCCCGCAGGTCCCGCACCGAGCGGACGTAGGCCGCCGAATCGTCGAGAAGCCCGACGCAGATTCCGAGCCATCGCCGGAAAACCGGATCGAGCACCTCGGGCGTCGGCGCGCCGGACCCGCTCCAGCCGGCCGCACGCAGTTCGTCGGCAGGCAGATAGCAGCGCCCCCGCGGAAGATCCTCGTGCAGATCGCGGAGAATGTTGACCAGCTGCAGGGCCTGGCCGAGTCCGCGCCCGGTCTCCATCATCGCGGGCAGCGCGTCGGGATCGGCGTAGCGCGGGCCGAGCGAGACCTGCCCGATGCGGGTCCAGAATTCCCCGACACATCCGGCGACCCGGTAGGTGTAGAGCATCAGATCTTCGCCGCTGCGGCAGGGGGCGGCTCCCCCGGCAAAGGCGGTCAGATCCCAACGCTGTCCTTCGAGTATGGTGAGCAGGACGAGATCGAGCGGCGCCCTCAGCTCGGCAGGCTGCCCAGCCAAGGCCGCAAGCCAGTCGCGGGTTTTTGCGACGAGGACCCGCTCGCCGGGATGGGAGATCGAGGCGGCGAGCTCGTCCAGCCCGCACGGAAGACTGCCGGTTCTTCCCCGGATTTCGTCGCGCAGGCCGTCGAGCCAAGCCAACCTTGTTTCGGGCTCCAGCCCCGGGGCGTCCGCGAAGGTGTCGCCGAGACGGGCGATCAGGTAGCCCAGCGACACCGGTTCCCGCATGCCCGGAGGAAGAAAGCGCAGGCTCAGGTAGAAGGACCGCGACACCGCCCCGAGGACCTCGTCGGAAAGTTGCGGAGCCATGGGCTGCATCGGTGGCAATCGGCCGCGCCCTTTCACCGCCGCCGCCACACGCTCGTCTGCGAGGTGCTGAGCTGGAACTTGCGGCGGTGCTCGCGAATCAGGAAAGGAAACTCGGCGACGGAGAGGCGTTCGAAGGCGCCGGACAAAGCCTCGTCGAGGTGGGCCAGGGTGGGCCCGGCGGGCTGCAGTTCCCGCGGCGTGTAGGTCTCCATCCACGTCGCCGGCGTTGCGAGGACGAGGCGCCCCCCCGGCTTCACCAAGTCGGGGAGGCGGTCGAGGAGTCTTTTCGGCTGAGGCAGCCGGCAGATCAGGTTGGCGGCGTGAACGAGGTCGAACGCGCCGAGGTCGCTCCGCAGGTCCGTCGCGTCGCCCGTTTCGAAGGTCACCCGCGAGGGCGACACGCCCTCGGGCAGGCGCGCCACGAGCGGCTCGGGCAGGTGCATCTCGCCGAAGCGGCGGTAGGGAACGGACTCGCCCCGCCGCAGGGCCTCGGCGGCGGCGACGAAGGCAGCGGAAAAGTCGATGCCGACGACTTCGCGGGCGCATCGCGAGAATTCGAAGGCCGAGCGCCCGACCGCGCAGCCGAGATCGAGGGCACGCCCGACTTCCTCCCCGAACCCGGTCACCTCGGCCGTGGCGACGGGAAACTCGAGACAGCGGGGCGGCAGTCCCGAGGGATCGAATCCGATCCCGTCGAGAATCTCAGCGGGTGATCCGTAGTGGAAGAGCAGATACCAGTCGCGCAGGATGTCGCTTTCGTAGTCCATGGTGGTCCGGTTACGCTCCTCGGTGCGGGGGCAGCGCTCCCTCGGTGGTTCGGGCGCTCAGCAACTCAGTAGCTCAGCAGCGATACGGTGCGGACCTCCGGATCGAGCTTCGCGCGTCCTCCGAGAGCGGCGAGTTCGATGAGGAAGGTGAGGCAGAGCACCTCGCCGCCGAGCTGGCGGATCAGCTCGAGAGCGGCGCTGGCGGTGCCTCCGGTGGCGAGCAGGTCGTCGATGAGGACGACCCGCTCTTCCGGACGGATCGCATCGCGGTGGATCTCGACGTGCGCTTCGCCGTATTCGAGGGTGTAGGCGGCTCCGTGCGTCTCCCAGGGGAGCTTGCCTTTCTTTCGGACCGGCACGAAGCCGGCCCCGAGGCGGTCGGCGAGAGCGGCTCCGAAGATGAAGCCCCGCGCATCGATGCCGACGATCTTCTCGGGGCTCTCCCCGCCGACGGCGGCGACGAACTCGTCGATGGCGAGCCGGAAAAGCTCGCCGCTCGCGAGGATCGGCGTGATGTCCTTGAAGACGATCCCGGGCTTGGGGAAGTCGTTCACGTCGCGGATGGCGCCGCGCAGTCGGGAGATGTTTCGCTCGTTCACCCCGCCATCTT
>SLGN01000051.1 GCA_007123695.1 Verrucomicrobiales bacterium | reverse complement strand
GATCGGGGCGGGGAAGGTGACGATCTCGGGATCGACGTATTCCTTTCCTGCGGAGAGGATGACGAGTTCGCCATCCTCGTTCCCAATGAGCACCTTGCCATCGACGTAGAGGGTCGAGCTCCAGATATGCGAAAGAGTGTCGTGCTCCCAGTACTTCTCACCGGTCTCCGCATCGAGGCAGAAGATGCGGCCCGAATAGTCGGCGACGTAGACGAGTCCGTCGTGGACGGAGGGGGTCGAGATGGATCGGCCGATTTCCTTGAACTGCCAGACGATGGCATCATCTCCGGTGCCCTTGGAGGGATCGATGCAGGTGATGGCGCCGACGCCCTCGCCGTGCTCGGGATCCTGGCCGATGACGATGTAGATCTTGTCCTCGTGGATCACGGGAGTGGAGATGATCTCGGAGGGACCGGGGTAGGTGGCGTATTTGATCGGCTCGCCGTTCTCGTCGAAGCGGTATTCATCGGGGCAGCAATTGACCTTCCAAAGGGTTTTGAGCAAGTTGAAGGTCTCACCACCGTCTTCCTCCTCGATGAAGTCGTTGGCGTCGAATCCGTAGGCATATCCATCGCCGGCCCCAAACACGACAGTTTCCTTGCCACCGATTTTGCCGATGGCGGGCGACGACCAGTTGCAGTGCATGGTGCGCTCGGCGATGCCGACCTCTTCTTCGGCGACGAGTTCGCCGGTCTCGCGGTCGAGGGCAACCAATGTCGGCGCGTGGGGTGCCGGCATGTTGATGTGCGACCAATCGACCCCGTTTGAGGTGCAGGCCCAGACGTATTTTTCGGAAAGGGCCACCGTGCTGGAGGCGATGTTGTGGGGGAAAACTCCAAGATCCTTGCGCATGTCGTAGCCCCAGACGATGTCCGCGGACTTTTCTGCGAGCGGCAGCGGTTCCGCGGAATCGAGCCCGCTGAGCCCGCCGACGAGGTATTTCGCCTCGTCCGTGAACGGAGGATCGTTGCCGTCGGCCATGCCGTAGACATCGAGGCAAAGGACCTCGCAGCGGTTCGTCACGACGTAGCCGTGCTTCCCGTCGACGGCCACCGACGAGCAGATGCCGAGGTATTCCCAGTCGTTGACTTTACCGGAGTCGAGCTTCGGCACGACGAGCTGCCAGAGGAACTCTCCTGTCTGCTCGTCGAAACACATCACGATGCCGCGGTCTCCGACGATCTCGGGATCGCGGGGTTTTTCGTTGTTCGTGCCGATGAAGACCCGCCCGTCCTTGACCGTAGCGGTGCCGTAGGCCTGGGAGCCCATTTCGGCGACCCATTTCAGGTTCTTGGCGCCCTCGACCTTGCCTTCCGCACCGATCTTCCCGGGGTGGATGTCGAAGACGATGCCGGTAGCCGGGGACACCATGTTCCTCATCCCGTCGCCGCCCCAGTTGGGCCAGTCCCCGCCGCCTTCGGCGCCGGTGGGCGTGGGGGTAGGCGGGTTGCTCTCCTGCGCCTGCACGGGGAGGGCGAGGAGAAGCGCGGCAAGGGCGTGTAGGGTGCTTCGTTTCATGGTCTCGATGGGTTAGGAGGAGGAGGGGTGGGTGGAGCGCGGTCCTGAAAAGGGTGATCGGTCGGAAGCGGTCAGTCTGCGTTGGGGTAGACGGAGAATCTGTCCACGTAGACTTTCATCATGTTCTGGGGGGAGAATCCGAAGATACCCGGAGAACCCGACTTGTGGACGTTGGCGTGATGGAATTCTATGTTCCATTCGTCGGGCTCAGGATCCCCTTTTTTCCACGCCTTTCCGCGGACGACGCCGCTGCCGTCCTCGGAGACATCGACTCTTGTCTTAAGGGTGTACCACTGGTTGGCGGCGACGGGAAAGGGCTCGGTCACGGAGATCCGCTCTTGATTGGAACTGACCTCGATCACGCCGGCGTTGCCAACCAGAGAGATGATGTAGCGCTGGTTGATGACGCCGACGGTCGATTTGGTGCGCCGGTTGCCGTCGGTCATGACGTCGGCCTCCACGGTGTAGCCGGACGATTCGGGCGAGCCGATGAAGGTGAGGGAACGTTGGAAAAGGAGACGGTCGAGCGTCTTGGCGAGCACTTTCCTCCCCTCCAACTCGCGGATGTCGAACTTGAGTCGAGCGCCGATCCAAGATAGCGGCGGGTAGGCGCTGCCGTTCTCGCCGAGGTCGAAGTCCTCGAAGTCGTATTCGTAGGGGATCTTCAGCGCAACACGTCCGCGGAGCAGACCGGAAAGACCGTTGGCGGTCGCCTTCCAAGCGCCGGCCGAGTCCTTGGCATCGGGCGCCGCCGAGATGGTGCGACCGTCGAAGGAGGCGTCCATCTCGGCCTTCACGAGGGCGGTCGGCGGGATGAAGGTCTCCCACGAAACCTCCTCGTCATCGCCGAGCTGACGGATGATGTTGCCGTGCTTATCGGCTTCGAAGACCCGCACATCCACGGAGGAACCGCCCGTGAGAAGGACATCGGTCGGAACCAGCATGAGCTTGGCGGGCTCGCCCGGCTCGACCTTGGGATCCTCGGGAACGGTGCCGTAGTCGATGCCCGAATTCTTGATCTCGAAGGCGTAGAGCTTCTCGGTGGTGTGGACGTAGACGCGGCCGTTGCAGAGGGCGGGGGAGCCGATCGCATTGCCGTCGAGCTTGATGGTGTGCTCGATGACGGGCTCGTCGCCGCGCACATCGATGACGAAGAAGTCGCCCGGCTGGGTCGGGACGTAGAGGCGTCCGTCGGCGTAGAGGGGCGAAGCGTGGAGCTGCGAGTTGACCAGCTTGCGCTCCCACAAAATCTTGCCCGAGGCGAGTTCGAGGCAGACGAGCACGCCGGTCTTGACCACTTGATAGATCTTGCCGTCGTGATAGGCGGGGGAGCTGGTGAACATCTCCAAGGGCAGACGCCAGGCCTCGACGTCGCCCTTGAGCGCCGGTGCCCCGCCCTGCTTGGGATCGACCTCGCCATCGATGTTGTCGAGATCGTCGGGAATGCGCAGCCCGACGGCACGGCCCATCTCGGTCGAATCGAGGTTTTCGGTACCGTGGATGGTGTAGAGGATGCCGTCGGAAAGCACCGGCGAAGCGTTCACGCCCCCCACTGTGGTGTGAACCCGCCACAGAGGAGTGCCGTCGTTGACGTTCACGCAAACGACGTTGCCGCAGCCCGTGCCCGCATAGAAGACGCGCCGACCCTGGCGCGTTTCGATCAAAGGAGTGCTGAAGGAGGTGTCCTTGAGGAAGGGATCGCCAATTCCCGGAGTCGAGGACCAGCGCATCTCGCCGGTGTTCTTGTCGAGCGCGAGGAAGCGGTCGCGTGCCGGACCGTCGGCACCCCAATAGCTCGTCACCACGTGGAGGATGACAAGGTCGCCCTCGATCACCGGCACGCCGGCGCGGGCGTTGGGAAAGGTTAGGCGTCCGTAGCGCTCCATGGTCGAGACTTCCCAGAGGATGTCTCCGTCGCGCGAATAGCAAGTGACGAGACCGTGGGCAGTGGCCGCGATGATGTTCTCGGTCTCCACATCGACGGCCACGGACCCGACCGTGTAGCGTTCGTAGACCGTGTCGGACATAAAGTCGAGCGTCGACCGCTCCCAGATCACATCGCCGGTGGCTTCGTCACGAGCCTGCACCACTTCGGTGAGGTCGGCGCCACGCCCGCGAAAGCCCCAAGAGTAGATCCTCCCTTTATGAACGATCGGAGCTGCCTGCGAGGCGATGGCGTCCGTCCAGATGGGTTCGGGGTTGAACTCGTAGTCTTTGAAGGTCTCCAGACTGACCCCGGTTTGAAGAGGCCCCCGCCAGAAGGACCAGTCGCCGGGACCAAGGGGTTCGCCAGCCGGAAGCTCGGAGACGAACGGGAAAAGGGCGACAATCCAGAGGCAGAGGGGCAGGGGGAATTTCATAAACCGATTCTCCAATTCTAGCGGAGTCGCGGAGACTCACAAACGGATTTTCCTGCCGAAACACGTATATTAGCTGGACTAATTCCTGATCGAGGAATTTTCGGCAACAAAGCGAGATTTTTCGCGCAATCCAACAACACGCATAAGCACCTCTTATTGTGACATCACTGCGCCTCCACCTCGAGCCGATCGAAGTAGACCGGCTTGAGAGCGTAGGGGGCTCCCGCCACTACCGCCCGGGCAAAGCCGATTTCCTCGCCCGGCGCAGCCTCGATGGTGGGCACCTCGGGCCGCTCCTCCTCGTCGAACCAAACCCGCCCCTCGACGCGGCCGGGGGCGCCGGGGCCTTCTCCCCGGAGGAGGCGCAGTTCCAGCCAGACAGGTCTCTCGCTGACGGCGCTCCACGGAGCCGAGGCGATGACGGCCTCTTCTTCTCCGACGATCTCGACGATTTCCACGACCCGCTTCAGCGGCGTCGCACGCAGCCAGATCGCGGAGGAAGCCACCACGCCGACGGAGAAGCGCGGGGCATTGCGGCGCGTCCGCGGGCCCCACATCCTTGCCCGGACCGCGCCCGTCTCTGGAATCGGGCGACTCCAGAGCAGCCGGCCCTCCTCCATCGGTTCGTAGAAAAGCTCCAGCACGGTTCGCCCCTCGAGTTCCACCAGCCGGAAGTTCCCCTGACTCGCCTCCCATTCCGGCAGCGAATCGCCCGGAGCGAGGGTGGAAAGGTCGAACTGGGAGGCGCGGGGAGCGCCCGACTCGCCGGACGGATCTCCCGTTTCCGCCGACCGGTCACCGTCCTTCGCCGCATGGCGTCCCGACTGCCACAGCAGCCCGCCAAAGAGCAGCATCACGGCAAACGGACCCAGCAGGGTCACGAACCATCGGTGGCGCGCTTTCATCGAATTCCCCATGCCATCGCTTCCGCGTTTTGACAACTTCCCTTCCCTGCCTCGCTTCTGGAAACTCGCCGATGCCGGGCTTTTGTGTCACAATTCTCCGGAGCCCCGGACAAACAAATCGGGCAATGACAGCTTTGAAACTAGTGGATAGACAGGAGGAAGGCGATTCCGGCCAAGTCGGCGACGCGGAATTCGCCGATCTGGTGCGGACGCACCACCGCGACCTCCTCGTCTACGCGACCGCCCTGACCCGCGATCCCACGACCGCCCGCGACATCGTGCAGGACGCCTTCGTCGTCGCTTATGAAAAACGCGGCGTCTTCGACGTGACGCGCGATTTCCCCGCCTGGATGCGCGGCATCGTGCGCAACAAATGGCGCGAGTGGCTCCGGCGCAACCGACGCTACGACCTCGGCGAATCCGAACTCGCCCGCATCGACGCCGCCCTCTCCCTCTGGCAGAGCGACCGGGT
>SLGN01000011.1 GCA_007123695.1 Verrucomicrobiales bacterium | reverse complement strand
CCTTGGCCTTCGCGAGGGTCGTGGTTATGCGGCGGTGCTCGATCAGGCTGGCGGCGAGGTTGCGCAGCAGGGCCTCGCGGTGCGCCTTGTCGCGCTGGAGCTTTACGGTTTTGCTTCTATGTCTCATCGGGGGAGTGCAGGGTGGGGGAATCCGGGGTTGGTGCGGGGGCCGCGCCGTAGGGGGCAGTCCGGGGTCGGATCAGTCGTTGATGTTCTGGGCGATGAGGGCGGCAAGACCCGGACCCTCGGCCGATCGGTCGCCGCCGAGCAGAGTGGAGGTGAAGGACTGCTCTAGCAACGAGGGGTCGATCTGCATTCCCAGCGAAAGGCCGAGTTCGTGGAGCTTGTCCTTGATCTCGTTGAGCGACTTCTTGCCGAAGTTGCGGTATTTGAGCATTTCGGCCTCGCTCTTCATGGCGAGCTGGCCCACGGAGGTGATGTTCGCGTTGTTGAGGCAGTTGGCAGCGCGAACCGAGAGCTCGATCTCGTTGACGCTCATGTTGAGGAGTTTCTTGAGCTCGGCATTCTCCTCGCTCTGGGTTTCGGGACGGTCCTCGATGAGGATGGCGTCGTCGTCGTAGTTGACGAAGACGTCGAGGTGGTGCCGGAGGATGGCGGACGCTTGAAGCAGGGCGTCGTGCGGCTCGAGGCGGCCGTCGGTCCAAATTTCGAGAAGGAGCTTGTCGTAGTCGGTGCGCTGGCCGACGCGGGTGTTTTCGACGGCGTACTTCACTCGGCGCACGGGGGAGAAGATGGAGTCGATGGGGATGACTCCGATGGGCATGTCGGGATGCTTGTTGTCTTCCTGGCTGCTGAAGCCACGACCGACGCGAACTTCCATGTCGAGGTTAAACTTGGTGGCGCGGTCGAGGGTGCAGATGTGCTGGTCCTTGTTCACGATCTCGTACTGGGAGATTTCCTGGATGTCGGCAGCGGTGACGGGCCCCGGCTTGTCCACTGAGAGCGAGAGGCTCGCGGGGGCGCGATCCTCGAAATGCTTGAAGCGGATCTGCTTGAGGTTGAGCACGATCTCGGTGACGTCCTCGACGACGCCGGGCAGCGAGGTGAACTCGTGCTGGGCGCCGGAGATGCGCACGGAGGTGATCGAGGCGCCCTCGAGCGAGGAGAGGAGAACGCGGCGAAGGCTGTTGCCGATGGTGTGACCGAAGCCGGCCTCGAAGGGCTCGGCGACGAACTTGGCGTAGCTCGGGGTGGCGGTGTCCTCGTCTTTGACGAGGCGGTCGGGGATTTCGAAGGGGGCGAGTGCTTTGGCCATATGGATTTCAGGATGCCGGGTTTCCCAGTGGCAGGACGTGATCTCTCCCCGCCCAAGCGGGGAAATGCCAAGGACCGACGGCAGGTTGAAGGACGTCCGGGGCGCGGAATATGGTGGAAATTTCCGGAAAGTAAACCCATTTTTCACGCTCCGGCGCTTCCCTCCGTCGGAGACGGGGTCCAATCCCCGCCCATCCGCCCCCGACGCTCCCGCCATGTTCCGGACTCCGCAAAACCCCCATGCCTGCCGAATCGCCGTCACCGGTGGTCCCGGCGGCGGCAAGACCACAGCCATCGACCTGTTCCGGCGCGAGATCGGCGACGGGGTCGTGATGGTGCCCGAGGCGGCGACGATGATGTTCACCGGTGGCTTTCCCCGCTACTCGGAACCTGCGGCGGTGCGCTCGGCGCAGCACGCCATCTACCACGTGCAGCGGAATCTGGAGGACATCCAGTCGTCGCGCTATCCCGACCGCATCCTGCTCTGCGACCGCGGCACGATTGACGGCGCCGCCTACTGGCCGGAAGGCGAAGGAAATTTCTTCGAATCTCTCGGAACCTCGTTGGAGGCCGAGCTGTCGCGCTACGACGGAGTCATCTTCTTCGAGAGCGCGGCGGTCGGCGGACTCGGCATCGAGGGCGGCAACCCGGCCCGGCTGGAGAGCCTCGGAGAAGCCGCTCAGCTCGACGCCCGGCTGCGGTCGCTCTGGTCGCGGCACGGGCGGTTCGTGCTCGTCCATCACAACGAGAGCTTTTTCAAGAAAATCACCATCGGCCTCGCCGTGCTCGACGAAATGGTGCAGCAACTGCGGTCCGCATCGTAAAAACCCCGCATCAGGCCCGGGAGCCATTCGGAATCGGAATCGGAATCTCCCCGGCGTCCAAACTTCCCCGCACCAAACCTCCTACCGCCCCGGCTCGGCAAGCAGTCCCGCTTCCGCGAGCTGAGCCCCGATCCGCGCGATCTCGCCGGGCGGCAACTTCACGAGAGGCGGACGCACGTGAGCTTCCCCTAGGCGTCCCAGCAGCACGAGGGCTTCCTTCATGCGGTTGTGCATGTCGAGGAGCGGATCGGCGTAGAAGGCACGCACCGCAGGATGGATGCGGTCGTTGACGCGGCGGGCCTCGGCGAGGTCGCCGGCCTGCACGGCCCGCCACAGGGCGACTTGGAGAGAGGCGATGACGCTACCCGCTCCAGAGAGGATCCCGTCGCAGCCGAGCGCGAGCGAGGGCAGCAGCCACATGCTGTGGGTCGTGAGAACGCGGACGGGGCGGTCAAGGGCATGCAGCTCGCGCAGGTGGCGCTCGTGCAGGTAGGGGTCGCCGCACCAGTCCTTGATCGCGCGGATCGTGGGGATTTCGGCGCAAAGCGCGACGAGATCGTCGAGGTCGATGCCGAGACCGCTGGCGGTGGGATATTGGAAAAACACGATGGGCAGCCGGGACGCCTCGGCCACCGCGCCGACGTGGGCGCGTATCGAATCGGGTCGCAGTCGGCCGCCGAGAGCGAGGGCCTCGTTGGGAAATAGGAGCAGGGCGCTCGCTCCCGCCGCCTCGGCGTTCCGCGCGAGCTGGGCCGCTTCCTGGGTGCGGGCCGAGGAGATGCCGGCTACCAGAGGGGTGGTCGCGCCGACCTCGTCGACGGCGATTGCGAGGGAGCGGAGCTGCTCGTCCACGTCGAGGGCGTGGACTTCGGCGGCATGGCCGTTCACGGTGATGGCGTCGACTCCTTCCGTTTCGGCCAGTTCGCGAAGGTGGCTCCGGTAGGAGGTCTCGTCGATGGCGAAGGTGCGGTCGAAAGGCATCAGGGCAGCCGGAATGACCCCGGCGGGTTCGTAGGCGCTGGTTTTCATCGGTCTTATGCAGAATTCTTCCGACGGAACGGGCATTGCAAGCCCGAAGCAGGTCCGGCGTTGGAAGGAGAGCGCGCAATCCCTATTCCGAAAGCTCGGCCCGTCGAGGCGGCCCTACTCCACGGTTAGGGGGATCCTCATCGAGACGTCCCGGTCCGCGATTTCGAAGGAGCAGGCCGAGAAGGAGGGCTTGCCCCGCGGGATGCGCTTGATGCGGGAGAAGCCGATGGGTTCCCTCGGGATTCCGAGGGGACTGCGGTCGAGTACGCCGTTTCCGTTCAGGTCGTGGACCACGGCCACGGCGTAGACTCCTGGCTTCAGCCCGGAAATACGTGCGGTGACGGGGGACTGGGAACGCACTGGAATCTTGGGCGACTGCGGCAGCGGACGCGAGGTGAAGCTACCGGCGTTGTCGAAGACGCCCACGAGGAGCTGGCCCTTCGAGGCGGGGATGTTCGTGACGGTCACCGTCAGGGTGTAGGTCTCCTGCGCCGGGGCAAAGGCGGCGGCGAGCAGGATCGCGGCGATGGCTAGGGTTTTCATGAAGGCTGGGAGGAGGGGCGCAAGGGGGAAACGAGAGCGGGCATCGTAGCCAGCCTTGCCACATTGTCGCCGAGTTTTCGAGCGAAACACCGGCGAAACATTTTCGAAACCTCTGCGCAATCGGAGGGTTTCTCAATGAGCGCGGCGAGGATACGCCATTTTCGTTGTTGTTTCGGACGCGCCAAACCGATACGATCTCCGCATGAACTCCCGCTATCTCCTCGTCGCCCGTCTTTTTCTCGCTTCCGCCTATTCCGCCGCGTTTGCCTTTCCGGCTGCCGCCGCCGAGCTCACGCCCGAGCAGATTGAGTCCCTCAAGGGCCGCCTCGGGGCGCTCAAGCAAAACCTGTCTGATCACCTCACGCAGCGGAACACGTCGGCGGCGCAGGCCTTCCAGACCGGAGCGGGCGATCCCAAGGCAGCCCTGGAGCTCTATCTGAATTGCGTCAAGATGGTCCAGTTCGACCGCGAGGGCCGGCCCGATGCGGATTTCCGGGCGTGGAAGGACCGTCAAAACAACCTGCGCGACTCCAAGTTCGCGGAGTCGCTGCAGGGCCAACTGCGCTACCTCGCCCTGAGCTGCCAGGCGCTGGAGAGCGAGGACCGCTCGCGCGTCGTCGCCGGTCTCGTCTCCCACGTCGACGCCCTCAGCCGTCTCAACGATGTGCCGTCCGGGCCACTCACCGAATCGGTCTCCAACTCCGTCTTCGCCAAGGCCTACTATCTGGACAAGCGCCTCGCCAGCGACGAAAACTGGGAGCCTGTGCCGGTCAACATCTCGGGAATCTACAGCCGTGCGATCCTGCCCTACCTGCGCGAGAACGATCCCGGCTCTTTGATGGGAGCTTGGGAGAAAAGGATCGAACAGCAGACCCGGCTCGTCATGATGCTCGAGGAAAAGCAGGCCGCCGAGCTGCGAGGCATGAACCGCGACGAGAAGAGCCGCACCCGCGGGCAGCAGGTCAACCAGCGAGGCGCTTTGCGCGAGCACTCCAAGGAGGAGTTCATCAACCGCACCCTGCCCCGCCTGAAATGGGGCAAGCTCAAGGACATGTTCCTCTACGCCGACCAGGTCAACGGTGCCAAGGCCATGCTCGACTTCGTCGCGACGAACCTTACCCACGAATTTGGACAGGACTTCTACAAGGAGTTCGAGTCCCTCATCGACTCGGCCCAGGGTGTGGGTTCGGCTCGCAACCCGAACTTCACCGGGTCGGTCGGCGAAGCCGAATCCGAGTAAGTCCGTCCATGTCCCTCGTCCCCCTGCTCGCGCAAGTTTCCCGGAAAAGTGGCTGCGCCGACGCGCTGCGCTGTGAAGCCGTTCTCGCCGAAGCGGCGGCGCGGCGCGCTCCTCTCGTCGATGCGCTCTACGACGCCAATCTCGTCGACGAGGAGTCATTCGCCCGGCAATTGGCCGAGGAAGCGGGCCTGGAGTTCCAGTCCGAGTCAGAACTGGATCTCTCCACCGCGCTGCACCGGCGGTTTCCCGCCAAGCTCGCCCTGCGTCACCGGCTGCTGCCCGCCCGCATCGACGAGGAGGGGGTCTGCCTGATGACCTACGACCCCTTCGATCTGGAGGCGAGGCAGGCGGTGGG
>SLGN01000211.1 GCA_007123695.1 Verrucomicrobiales bacterium | reverse complement strand
GCCGAGATCGATCTGGAGAAAGTGATCGACATCCGCCCGCAGGATTCTTCAGCGGCCCCCGTGGCCGTCGCCTACTGAACTGCTCGAAACCGTGGACCGCGGACTCAAAACTCGGCTCGTGATCGGCTGCATCGTCCTCGTGACGGTGCTGTCGGTGCTGAGCGCGCGGCTCCTCTACATCGAGGCGGCATCCGGCGAGGACCTTTCGGCCCGCGCTCGGGTCCACTACGAGTTCCGCGAAGTCCTCCCGGCACGCCGCGGACGCATCTTCGACCGGTCCGGCGAGCTTCTCGCTCGCAGCCAGACCGTCTTCGCCCTCGTTGCGGACTGCAACCATCTCCGAGATCCCATGCTGGCCTGCATCGGTCTCGGCCGCCGCGAAGGCGTCTCGCCGCAGACGGTGCGTCGCCGCCACCTCCCTGAGGAACTCGCCGGACTCTACCGGGACTACGTTGCCGATTGCCTTTCCGAAGTCCTCGACGCGCCCAAACACGAGATCGCCCGGCAGTTGCGCTCGAAAAAGGTTGGGGAAATCGTCCTGGCCAAGCACATCGAGGACGATTTCGCGAGCGAACTCGAGCAAATGCTGTCCGAGCGGGAGATCGGCGGCCTCTACCTCCGCCGCAGCGAGCGCCGCAACTACCCCAGCCCCCTTTCCCTCACGCAGACCATCGGGTATGTCGACGAGGACTGCATCGGTGTCGCCGGGATCGAGAAGACGTTCAACGACGAGATGAGCGGTCGCGACGGCTACCGCTTCGGCGAGCGCGACCGTCGCCGTCGCGAGATCCACGCCTACCGCGGGCGCCAGGTCGATCCCGTGCCCGGAAAGGATGTCCACCTCACTATCGACATGGCGGTCCAGACCGTCGTCGAACGCGAACTCGACGCGATCATCGACCAGTTCCGTCCCGAAAAGGCCACCATCATTCTCCTCGATCCCAAGAGATCGGAGATCCTCGCGATGGCGAGCCGCCCCCATTTCGACCTCGCCACCCGCCGCGGAATTCGAAATTCCGAGCCGGTGCGGCGGAATCCCGCGATCTCCGATCTCTATCAGCCGGGATCGACCTTCAAGATCGTCGGCTACGCCGGCGCCTTCGACCGCGGGCTCATGACGCCCGCCACCGAGGTCGATTGCCACATGGGGAAATACGAGCTGGACGGCTTCGTCCTCAAGGACCACCACCCCTACGGCAAGCTCACCGCCAAGCTTTCCTTCGCCAAGTCCTCGAACATCGGGGCCTACCTGCTGTGCCGCCCCCTCAACAAGGACAACTTCCACGGCTACGTGCGGCAGTTCGGATTCGGCGAGAAGACGGGCATCGAGCTCAACGCCGAGCAGGCCGGGCGCGTGATCCCGGTTTCGCGCTGGTCGTCGACCTCTTTCTCCAGCCAGGTGATGGGCTACGAGGTCGCCGTGACTCCGCTGCAGATGGCGATGGCCTGCGCCGTGATCGCCAACGAGGGGGTCTATCTGCCGCCCACCGTGGTAAAGAGCGTCAAGGAGGAGGGGCGCAGCGCCCCCAACCTGAAAGGCGACACGCGCGAAGCGCGTAGGGTCGTCAGCGAAAAGGCCGCGCGGCAGGTGCGGCAGTGCATGATCGAGACCATGGGCGAACACGGAACCGGCTCCAAGGGCCGTGTTCCCGGCTATACGGTGGCGGGCAAGACCGGCACCGCCCGCAAGCACATCGAGAACGTCGGCTACGTCGCCGGGCGCTACATCGCATCGTTCGTCGGCTTCCTGCCGGCCGAAGATCCACGCTTCGTCGCCCTCGTCGTGATCGACGAGCCCAAGGCGACCGGCTCCTTGGTCTACGGAGGCGCGGTGGCTGCCCCGGTTTTCGCGGCCGTCGCCGCCGATGTCGTCAAGATCCTCGGGATCGAGCCCGACCGGCCCGAAGAGCTGCGCAATCCCGACCCGGTCCCGCTTGCCTCGGCAGCGGCGTCGACCGCGGCCGCAGACCCTGCGACGGGGGAGGACGAGGAGTGAACCAATGAAGCTCGAAGACGTCATCGACGGCATCCATGTCCGCCACCTCGCCGGTACGCTGGAGCGCGAGGTCGCGGGGGTTTTCCACGATTCCCGGACCGTGGTCCCGGGAGGCGTGTTCTGCGCCATAAAGGGGCAGGGCGCCGACGGGCATGCCTTCATCGGCGACGCCGTCGAGAAAGGGGCCGTCGCGATTCTTTCCGAGAAGCCCAACCCCGCCGAGTTTCCCGCCACTTGGATCCAGGTCGGCGAGGTCCGCGCCGCCATGGCGAAGGCGGCGGCGAACTTCGAGGGCAACCCCAGTCACGCGCTTCCCGTCGTCGGAATCACCGGGACCAACGGCAAGACGACGACGGCCTTTCTGGTCCATCACCTGATGGAGTCCATCCTGCGTCGGGCCGGGCTGCTCGGGACGATCCGCTACTCCACCGGCGAGCGTCTCGTCGATGCCCCCCACACCACGCCCGAATCGACCGAGGTGCACCGGCTTCTCCGGGAAATGGTCGAGGCCGACTGCCGCGGCGTGGCCATGGAGGTTTCCTCCCACGGGCTCCACCAGCACCGCGTCGACGGCGTGGCCTTCGACGTCGGCGTGTTCACCAACCTGACCCAGGACCACCTCGACTACCATGGGACCATGGAGGCCTACTTCGCAGCGAAGCGCCTTCTCTTCGAGCGGATGGACGCGGAGACGGCGAAGCGGGGACGCGCCATCGTCAACCTCGACGATCCCTACGGCGACCGGCTCATGAAGACCCGCTTCGAGAGCCTCGAGCGCTTCACCTACGGTCGCGGGGCGAACTGCGACTTCCGCGCCTCGGCGGCCCGGTCGGACTTCAACGGCACGCAGTTCAAGCTCGCCTTCCGCGAGCGGCAGTTCCTCGTCCGGACGCCTCTCATCGGCGACTTCAACGTCTACAACTCCGTCGCGGCGATCGCCTCGGCCTGGGCCATCGGCCTGAATCTGCGCGAGGTCGTCGCCAAGATGGCCGAGGCCCCCCAGGTGCCGGGCCGGCTCGAGTCCGTGGGCGGCCGCCGCATCAACTACCGGGTGTTCGTCGACTACGCCCACACCCCCGACGCTCTCGCCAACGTGCTCTCCACCCTGCGCGGGCTCGAGCCCCGCCGCATCGTCACCGTCTTCGGATGCGGTGGAGACCGCGACACGACCAAGCGGCCGCGCATGGCGGCGGCGGCCGAGGCGGGCAGCGACTATTGCATCCTCACCTCCGACAATCCCCGCAGCGAGGATCCCGACCGCATCATCGACCAAGCCGCCAAGGGCTTCGCGCGATCCGCCCACGAGAGAATCCCCGACCGGCACGAGGCGATCCGCCGGGCCGTCAATCTCGCGGGCGAGCGCGACATCGTTCTCATCGCGGGCAAGGGCCACGAGACCTATCAGGAGATCGACGGCGTGCGGCACGAGTTCGACGACCGGCGTATCGCCGCCGGATTCATCAGCAGAAGAGCGGAAGGAGGCGAGGCATGAAGGCGCTTTCCCTCTTCCAAATCGCGGAATGGGCCGACGGCGCCCTGATCCAGGGGACGCCCGGCGACACCGTCGCCGCCGTCTCGACCGATTCGCGCACGGCGGGGCCGGGGGATCTCTTCGTCGCGCTCCGGGGCGAGCGGCACGACGGGCACAAGTTCCTCGGCGAAGTCGGCGAGGCCGGAGCCAGCGCCATCCTCGTGAGCTCGCTCCCGCAGGAGACCGAGAGCTACGGCGGCGCCATCATCCGGGTGCGCGACACCCTCAAGGCCCTGCAAGCGCTCGCCTACCGGCATCGGCTCGCCTCGCCCGGACTCTTCGCGGTGGGCGTGACCGGCAGCAACGGGAAAACCTCGACCAAGGACTTCCTCGCCGCGGTCCTTTCCCAGGCCGGGCCGGTCAACGCGACCGTCGGCAATTTCAACAACCACATCGGCCTGCCCCTGACGATCCTCGCGGGCAGCGGCGAGGAGCCCCATGCGGTCTGGGAAATGGGCATGAACCACGCCGGCGAGATCGGCGAGCTCGCCGACATCGCCATGCCCGACGCCGCCGTCGTCACCCACATCGGCACCGCCCATATCGAGAACCTCGGCTCGCGCGACGCCATTGCCGCGGAAAAGTCGTCCCTGCCCGAGGCGGTGCCCGCAGGGGGTTTCTGCGCGATGCCCGCGGGCGACGATTACTTCGGCTTCGTAAAGGAGCGCGTGCGCTGCGAGATGGTGGGCGTGGGCATCGGCAAGGGCGAGGTACGGGCCGAGCGGCTCTCGGCGGACTCCGACGGACGCATGCGCTTCGACCTCGTCTCCGACGGATTCCGCGCCATTCCCGTCGTGCTTCCCGTGCGCGGCGAGCACATGGTCGGCAACGCCCTCCTCGCGGCGGCGGTCGGCCTGCGGCGGGGAATCGCCCCCGAGGCCATCGCCGAGGCCCTCGCCTCCGCCTCCATGACCAAGGGGCGCCTCCAGGAGCGACGCATCGGCGGCATCACCTTCCTCGACGACAGCTACAACGCGAATCCCGACTCGATGCTGGCGGCGCTGCGCACTCTCCGCGCCGCCGAGGTGCCGGGCCGCAGGATCGCCGTGCTCGGCTTCATGGGCGAACTCGGCGAGCACGAGGAGGCCGAGCATCTCCGCCTCGGCGGACGCGTCGTCGAGAACGGGATCGACCTCCTCGTCACCGTCGGCGACCGAGCTGCCCTCGTCAACAAGGGTGCCGCCGACCTCGCCGCCAACCGCAACTTCCCCACCCACGAAGAAGCCGCCGTCTTTCTCCGGGAGTCCCTTGGAGAAGGCGACTTCGTCCTCGTCAAAGGCAGCCGCGCCGCCCGCATGGAGCGGGTCGTAGAAGCCTTCGCCTGACCTCCGCCATGCTCTACTACCTCCATCTGCTGAAGGACGGGCCGATCGAGATTCTCGACGTGCTCAACGTCTTTCAATACCAGACCTTCCGCGCCGCCGGCGCCGCGCTGACCTCCTTCCTCCTCGCCGTGCTCCTGGGCGAGCGCGTCATCCTCATGCTCACCGCCCTCAAGATGGGTCAGCCCATCCGGACGAAGGACGAGGTCCACAAGCTCGCCGAACTCCACGGCGGCAAGACCGGAACGCCCACCATGGGGGGCATCCTCATCGTCGGGGCCGTCCTCCTCTCGGCCCTGCTCTGGTCGCGACTCGGCAACCCCTTCATCCAGACCCTGATCTGGGTCACCGTGGCCACCGGGGCGCTCGGTTTCTACGACGACTATCAGAAGGTGGCGAAAAAGAACTCGGCGGGCGTGAGCAGCCGCTTCAAGCTGG
>SLGN01000066.1 GCA_007123695.1 Verrucomicrobiales bacterium | reverse complement strand
CAGGCGTCTTCATCGCCACCGAACGAGGACAGATAATATATTTCAAGGGACAAGATTAGAGGGATTTTTTTGAACATTCTCAGCAAAAAGAATGCTGCGGCATTCCGGTTTGACCATGAAAAAACAAAACGCCGCCGCGAAACGCAAAGCGGCCCTAGGAAGCGATAGCGAGTCGGGCAAAGTCGCGATTCGTCAATTGCCGACGGGCGTGCGAGGCTTCGACGAGATCCTGGGCGGAGGAATTCCGGAGTTTTCCTTCAACATCATCGCCGGCACGCCGGGCTGCGGAAAGACCACGCTGGCGCACCAGATCGTCTTCGCCAACGCGACGCCCAAGAAGCCCGCGCTCTATTTCACCGTGCTCGGCGAACCTGCGATGAAGATGCTGCGCTACCAGCAGCAGTTTTCTTTCTTCGACGACTCCAAGCTGGGCAAGTCCATCCGGCTTTTCAACCTGGCCGAGGTGGTGATGGAGCAGGATCTGGACGCGGTGCTAGCAGAGATCGTCAAGCAGGTCACGACCTTCAGTCCCGGCATCGTGGTGGTGGATTCCTTCCGCACCGTGGTGCGCAAGGTGGCTAACGGCACGCGCGAGGCGGACATGCAGATCTTCATCCAGCGCCTCGCGCAGTTTCTCACGAGCTGGGAGGCGACGACCTTCCTCGTCGGCGAATACGCCGAATCGGAGATCCGGGACAATCCGCTCTTCACTATCGCCGACGGACTGTTGTGGCTCTGGCAGGTGACGGAGAGAAACTCGGTGGTGCGCAAGATGCAGATCATGAAAATGCGAGGGCAGGCCTCAGTGCCCGGCCTGCACACCATCCGCATCAGCGACGACGGAGTGCAGGCTTTTCCCCGCACCCTGGGACTGACCGGGAAAAGATTGAAAGCGGGCCGCCGCCGCCGCCTTTCCACCGGAATTCCCGAGCTGGACAAGATGATGGGCGGAGGCATCTACGAAGGCGACAGCCTCCTCGTGGCAGGTCCTTCGGGGACCGGCAAGTCGGCTTTGGCCACGCACTTCATCGACGAGGGGCTGCGCCAGGGCGAATCGGCGATCATGGCGCTCTTCGAGGAACGCCCGGAGGGATACACGGCGCGCGCCCAGGGCTTCGGACTCGATTTGAAGAAGCCGCAGGCGACGGGCAGGCTGGAGGTGCTCTACCTGCGACCGCTCGATCTCTCGGTGGACGAGACGATGCAAGCCATCCTCGACGCCATCGAGAGGACCGGAGCGAAGCGGCTCGTGATCGACTCCTTGGTCGGTTTCGAGATGGCTTTGGCACCCGGCTTCCGGTCCGACTTCCGCGAGTCGCTCTACCGCATGATCGGGGCGCTGACCGGGGCGGGCGTGACCATCCTGAGCACGGTCGAGGTGGAGGATTCCTTCCAAGGAATGCCGCTCAGCCACTACGCGATCTCCTTTCTTACCGACGACATCCTCCGGTTGCGCTACGTCGAGATCGACGGCCAGATCCGGAAGGTGATGGTGGTCGTCAAGATGCGCGGCGGCAACCACAGCAAGGATATCCGCGAGTATGTGATCACGGACCGGGGTGTCGTCGTGATCGGTCCGCGCGAGACGGACTACGTCGGGCTCACCACCGGGGTCCCGACGCGGATCGGCAAAAGGGAGGAAATGCCGCCCGAGCCGAAG
Organism: Verrucomicrobiales bacterium; assembly: GCA_007123695.1. GTDB lineage: Bacteria > Verrucomicrobiota > Verrucomicrobiia > Verrucomicrobiales > DEV007 > Arctic95D-9. The sequence goes on along the minus strand of SLGN01000066.1, from coordinate 3,642 downwards.
GCGACGAAATAGAGTGGACGTGTCCTATGGCTGCCCCCCCTCCACCCGCGAAAATTCCGAGCGAGCTTTCGAGCCTCGCCCTGGAAGCGGCGCCTTTGCCGATGGCCACAGTGGAAGGGGCGACGCGCATCGTGCGCTACGGCAATCCAGCTTTCTGCCGACTCATGGGCAAGCCCATGGAACAGCTCGTCGGGATGCCGATTTCAGATCTGCTGCCGGAGAAGGACCGTTGCGTCTCCTTGATCGAGCGGGTCTTTCGCACGGGCAAGCCACTGAATCACACGGAAAAGGACATCTCCAAGTCCGATCCGATCTTCTGGTCCTACACGATGTGGCCCTTGCTGGCGGACGAATTGCTCGTGGGGGTCATGATCCAGGTGACCGAATCCACCAGGGCGCATGAGACGATGGTGGAAATGAACGAAGCCTTGCTGATCGGCTCCCTCCGCCAGCATGAGCTCACCGAAGCGTCCGAGGAGCTCAACAAGCGGCTTCAGGCAGAGATCGCCGAGCGACAGAAGACGGCACGGGATTTGGCGGAAAAGGCCCGTCTCCTCGACCTCACCCACGACGCCGTCATCGTGCGCGACTTGGAAGGCAGAATCACCTACTGGAACCGCGGCGCGGAAGAAGTCTACGGATGGTCTTCCGAAGAGGCGATGGGCGAGATCTGCGACTCTCTTTTCCAGACCGAATATCCGGGCGCCGCCGAGGAGATGACCAAGGAGCTCCACCGAAGCGGACGTTGGACGGGCGAACTCATCCACACTCGACGCGACGGCCGTCGGATTACGGTGCTGGCCCGCAAAACCCTGGATCGCGACAGCGAGGGCAATCCGGCGTCGGTGCTGCAGAACATCACGGACATTTCGGAGCGCAAGCAGATCGAGGAGGCGCTGCGCGAATCCGGTGAGAGGTTCCGTTTCATGGCCGAATCCATGCCTCAGAAAATTTTCACCGTGAATCCCGACGGTGGAGTGGACTATCTGAACCGACAGTGGAAAGAGTACACGGGCCTGCCCTCCGACAAGATGCAGGGGTGGGGCTGGGCGAGCTTCATCCACCCCGACGACCTCGAAGAAAACGTTCGCCGCTGGAAGGAGTCCATGGCGACGGGCGACAATTTCGAGTTGGAGCACCGATTGCGCCGCAAGGACGGAAAGTACCGGTGGCATCTCAGCCGAGCCTATGCGATGCGCGACGCCGCCGGAGACATCGTGCTCTGGATCGGCTCGAGCACGGACATCGACGACATGATGCGGGCGCAAGAGGAATTGATGGAGGCGGAAGCGCAGTTGGCCGACCGCGCGGTCCACTTGGAGGGGCTCGTCTTCGAACGGACGGAAGAGCTGGTGTCGGCGCATTCCCGACTGCTGCTGGAGACCGAAGAACGAAAACGCCTTGAGACCGCGATCGCCGATGCCATCGAGAACGAGCGCGAGCGGCTCGGCCGGGAACTGCACGACGGACTCCTGCAGGAACTGACCGGCATCTCGATGATGATGCACGTGTTGGCGCAGAAACTGACGCTACCTGCACCCGTGCATGCGAAAGAGGCCGAAAGGCTCTGCAAGTTCTTGGAGAGCGCGCACGGAAACGTCAGGGATCTATCAAAGGATTTTTACCCGGTGGAGCTGAAGCAGCACGGGCTGCTGATGGCGCTGAAGGGTGTCGCGCAGCGTACTCAAGCTCAATTCGGCGTCTCATGCGTGGTCCAAGCCAAAAAGAGCTCCATGCCGAACCTGAGCGAACCCACTGCTGTTCAGCTATTTCGCATCGCGCAGGAGGCGGTGCAGAACGCCGTCAAACACGCCCATGCCAAGAGTATTCTGATTCGTCTCGGCAAATCGAAGGGCGTTTGGGCGCTCACCGTGAGGGATGACGGAGTCGGCTTGCCGGACAGCGCCCCGGAGACCGAAGGAATCGGCCTCCGCATCATGCAGTACCGCGCGCAGATGATCGAGGGCACCCTCCGGGTGGGCAATGCTGAGGGAGGAGGCACGCAAGTGTCCTGTTCCATTCCCGTGTGCGGTTAGACGCTGGGCAGCGGGGGGGCGGCATTCGGGAACGGGAGGTGCCCATGCTGCGGGTCCGCTCGCTCACGCTCGCAGCTACTTTGGCCCGGGGGAGGGGGTTGGCGGCAAGGTAGCGATGAGCGTGAGGCAGGGCTTTCAGCGTTCCGTCGTACGTTGGACGCTGCACTCGATGATCCCGGTCTCGATGGCGTGGCGGGTGAGTCCGGCGGTGTCGTGGATGTTGAGTTTTTCCATGACGTTATGCCGGTGCTTCTCGACTGTCTTGATGCTGATCCCCATCCTGGCTGCCATGCTCTTGTTGGTATGGCCCTCGGCGACGAGCTGGAGAACCTCCATCTCGCGCGGGCTGAGGGTCGGGGCCGCCAACTTCGGATGGGGGTCTCCCTCGGCGCGGGCCCGGTCTCGGTGGTGCACGAGACGTCGAAAGACCTCCGAGCTGAAACAGGGCGTTCCGCGGTGAACCTCGCGGATCGCCTGGGGAAGGAGATTGGCGGCGATCTGTTTGAGGAGATAGCCCGAGGCCCCGGAGTCGAGCGCTTGCTTGACGTAGGCATCGTCGTTGTGCGCAGACAAAACAATCACCTTGGTCGCGGGGCAACGAATGAGAATCCGCCGGGTCGCCTCGATTCCGTTGAGCACCGGCATGGCGACATCCATCACGATTACGTCTGGCCGGAGCTTCTCCGCCAGCTCCACCGCCGCATGGCCGTCGCTCGCTTCGCCGACGATCTCCAGGTCTTTTTCCAAGCCAAGCAGCACTTTCAGCCCCTCCCGGACGATGAGGTGGTCTTCGGCTAGAAGGACGGTAATGGCGCTCATCGGGGATTCTTCAACGCGCCGACCGGCAGGTCGATAAAGGTCGGGCGATTCGCAGGGGGTGGGGGAGGCCGGGGGTGAAGGACGCGGCGACAGGATCGAGGGCCGCATCGGTCACCATCGGTCCGAAGCTGACACGAGTCTATGGGCATTTACCCTACCCGCCCGAATTCCAGCCTCGGCGGCATCAGAACCCAATCGTCGCTCGTTCCGGGTCACCTGCTTGGAGCGGCTGCGAAAGTAGGGTTTCACACCATCGTGATCCGGCGAACGACGGGATAGACTCATCAATCGAAACCCCTCGACACTCCGGCTCGGAGGATAATTCGAGAATGCCCGTCAACCTCCCATCATGAAAGCGACCATCATCCCCGTTCTGCTTGTGGGCGCCCTCGCGCTCTTCTCCGGCTGCCGCACGGTTCCGGAGCCGAGATCCCAGCATGCGAGTCCGGACGCGAGACCGCAGCAACAGAGAGGGATGGCTCGACCCTACTACCGGAGCAACAACGAGGGCAGATTCTACTATCGCACCGGCAGGGAGACCAATCCCGACTACAGGCCCACGGTGAGGCGCAGCCGCCCGGCGGGGAGGCCCTATTGATTCGCGCCAGCAGTCCTCTCAAGGTTTACCCCTACTACCTGACGCCAATGACGTGTTTTCGACAGTCGGCATTTCAAGCAGGTTCATCAAATTTCCTTTCAGACTCTCAATCAGGCCGCCGGTCCAGCGGAGACCGATGGCTCAATCCAAGCTGAACCATCCGCAGAAAGAAAACTATATTATGCTACT
>SLGN01000310.1 GCA_007123695.1 Verrucomicrobiales bacterium | reverse complement strand
GGAGATCACCGGCTACGAGGGGAACAACGTCCTCGCACGGACGGAGGGCAGCGATCCCGAAGCCCCGACGCTGCTCCTGAACGCCCACCTCGACACGGTCAAAATTGTCGAAGACTGGGACGAGGAGGAGGACTGAGGGGCGATCCGACCCCCGGCGGCACTCTTGTAGTGGAGGCACTTGATGAACTTTTGAAGTCTGCGGGAAAAGGGCGACCCGCATAGACATCGCTTGCATCAAAGCCGGGCGGGGGAGGCGAATGGCCTCGCGCCCTCCCCGATTCTTGACGCGGCCGCGTCAAGAATCGGGGAGGAAACGCCCTGGGCTGCATCGGACGGCGGGCGTTCCGTTCTTTTGTTGCAAGTTTCTTGCGTTAGTTGGGCGGCCCCCTATACTGGCGGGCATGAACCGTTTCCCGGTATGGTTTCGCCAATGGCGGACCTTGTTGTTTTCCTCAGTCCTCGTTGCCGGTTGCGGGGGGACGCCTCCGACGGCGGAAGCGCCTCCTGTGGTTTGGCCCGAGCTCTCGGCCTTTGACGAGATCGCCTACCGGGCCGAGGGGCTCGCCATGGTGAAGGACCGCGATGGCCTGCTCTCGATCCGGGCCTCGCTCCTCGAGGCGGGCTGGGCCGTTTCGTTCATGACGATGCCGGAGGACGTGGCAAACGCGGCGCTGGTCCATGAACTGCTCGGCGACCTGACCAGTCTCGTGAACGGATTCGCCAAGGCGGACCTTCCCGACGAGAGCCTCTTCGCCCTCGCGGAAGGGCTGCATCCGGTGGTCGAGGCCCTGTTCGAGGCGGCGGGGATGCCCCATGTCCATGCCAACGAGGGTCCGAACGACGGCTGGCTGCATCCGATCTTTGGCCCCGACGGAACACAGGTCGGCACCGCCGAGATCAAGCTGCACGACGACGCGGGCGATCTCGAGGTGTGGCTGACCGAGGGCGGGCATGGAGGAGCGCCGTGGGAACTGCCGGTTGCCACGGTCTTGCGGCTGGAGTTTCCCGAAACCGGCCGGCGGGTCGATCTGGCGGTGCGCGACGAGCTTGAGAACCGCGATGAAAACGGTGCGGCGACGGTCCGCGACGGTGCGACGAACTACTTCGTCTTCCCCGGCGAGACCGACGCCGACGCCTCTTGGCTGATGGGCGAGGATTTCGCGGCGAAGGCGGTCCTTTCCTGGGAGGGGGCGACGAGCGGCGAATTCGTCCTGCGACCCCATGTGCATCACGAGGAGGGGGAGGAGGAGCTGTGAGCGGCGCCTCCGATGCGATGGTCGAGCTCCGCGACGTGTCGGTCCGGCTCGGTCGCGACGCCGGCCGGGAACTCCGCTTCTCGCTGGAGCGCTTCGAGGCGGCCCGGGGCGAGGCGGTCGCATTGGTCGGTCCGAGCGGATGCGGCAAAAGCACGCTCCTGAACCTCGTCGCCGGCCTGCGTCGGGCCGACGTCGGTCAGGTCGCGGTCGAGGGGCAGGATCTCGCGGCGCTGGGCGAGGCCGCGCTCGACCGCTACCGGGGCCGCGTTTGCGGACAGGTCTTCCAGAGCTTCCACCTGCTCGCGCCCTTCAGCGCCTTGGAGAACGTGATGATCGGGCTCCGCTTCGCGGGCTGCCGGGGGGCGGAGGCGCGTCGGCGCGCCGAGGCGGCACTGGACCGGGTGGGACTCTCGGGGCGACGGCGTGCCCTGCCTGCGACCCTTTCAGCAGGGGAGCGGCAGCGGGTCGCGATCGCGAGGGCCATCGCCACCGACCCGCCGCTGCTGCTCGCCGACGAGCCCACCGGATCGCTCGACGTGGCGACGGGGCGCGAGGTCTTCGCGCTGCTGCGCGAGACTGCCAGCGAGGCGGGCCGGACACTGCTGATGGTGACGCACGACGCCGACCTCGCCGCCGAGCTGCCTCGCCGTTACGACTGCGCCGGCCTGGTCGCCTCGCGCCCGCACGAGAAAGGAGGGGCCGCCGCATGAGCCTCGCTCGCATGGCCTGGCGCTACCTCGCCTCGCGGCCCGCCGTGACGCTGCTGACGCTGGCAGGGATCGCCCTCGGCGCGGCGCTCGTCTGCGGGGTGCTGGTGCTGAAGCGCGAGTCCGAGTCCGCCATGGCCCGCGAGGCGGCACTCTTCGACCTCGTCGTCGGGGCGAAAGGGGGCTCGCTGCAGCTCGTGCTCTCCTGCCTCTACCACCTCGACGTGCCTGCGGGCAACATCCCCTACGAGGACTACGAGAGGCTGCGCCGCGACTCCCGCGTGCGCTGGGCGGTGCCGATCGGGCTGGGCGACAACTACGAGGGCTACCGCATCGTCGGGACCGAGCCGCACTTCTTCGAGCTGGCCGACCGCGAGGGCAATCCCTTCTTCGCCTTCGCCGAGGGGCGTCACTTCGAGAGCCGCTTCGAAGCCGTGCTCGGCAGCGAGGTCGCGCGGGCCACCGGGCTCGCTCCCGGCGACCGCTTCGCCGGCACCCACGGGCTCGTGCGTGTCGCGGGATCCGAGGTCCACGACGACTTCCCCTACGCCGTCTGCGGCATCCTCGAGCCCACCGGCACGACCCATGACCGTGCCATCTTCGGCAGCTTGGAGAGCGTCTGGGAGATCCACGAGACCGAAGACCGCATCCACGCCGCGATCCAAGGCACTGCCTCCCTCCGCCGCGACTCGCCACGGGAGGCCACCGCCGTGCTGCTGCGCCTCGAGACCCCCGGCCTGCGGCTGCGCCTCGCCGACGAGATCCGCAAGCGCAGCGGCGGCATCGCCGCGATCCCGCTCAACGAAGTGATGCGGCTCTACCAAGGCATCGTCTCGCCGATGCAGCGGGCGCTGCTCGCGATCGCCGGGGCGGTGGTCGCCGTTTCCTGCCTCGCGGTGCTGGCGACGCTGCTGCAAGCGGGCGAGCGCCGCCGCCGCGACCTCGCCATCCTCCGCTCGCTCGGGGCACGCCCGCACGAGGTGGCGGCGCTGGTCTTCCTCGAGGGCGCTTTGCTCTGCGGGCTGGGCCTAGGGCTTGGCTGGCTGCTCGGGCACGGAGCGCTCGCGGTGGCGGCGGCCTGGCTGCGCGAGTCCACCGGTCTCGTCGTCTCGACCTGGAGCTTCGCCCCCGGCGAAGCCGCCGCCCTCGCGACGATGGCCCTCTGCGGCCTGCTCGCCTCGCTCGCGCCCGCCTTCGCCGCCTACCGCCGCCCGCCGCTCGCCGATCTTTCGCTGGATTCCTGAGGCTGTCTCCGTAGACGATTCATGAAACGTCCCTACAAACTTGCGCTGTTCGCGGCAATCATCTTGGCCAGTTTTCTGGTGGGCCTCAGCATCGACCGCTTCGTCGTGACACCCGACGGCGTCGCGCTGCGGTCGGAGCTGGAATCTCGCCATCTCCGTGCCCCCGACGGCTCGGGAGGGGATCCGGCGGAAGCCCCCGAACCGATCGATTTCGATCTGCTCGACGAAGCGAGGCCGCTCGACCTGATCGACATGTCGCTGGAGTTTCCCGAGCGTTTGCGTGCCCTCGATGGCCGACGGGTGCGGATCGTCGGGTTCATGGCGCCGTACGACAGCCTCAACGACCTGAGGCGGTGCATGATCGTGCCGAGCTATGTCGGTTGTTCGTTCTGCTCGCCGCCGAACCTGACGCAGGTCTTCTACGTGCGGCAGGCCGAGCGGGCCGGGGCTCGATTCCATTTCATCGAAGCGCCTTCGGACGTGTCCGGCATCCTCCGTCTGCCGAGGCCAGAGAGCACGAGCGAGGGGCATCAGGAGGGCTTCATCTACGCCATCGAAGACGCCGTGGTCACCCCCTATCTGGAATCGGACGCCCCGGCCCGCGCCCCCGGCCATGGCGGTTCCGACTCGACCGATCCCGCCGCCCATCTCAACCGGCCCGCATCCCTCGAGGAGATCGGCCTCGAAGCGCTTGCCGCCGAAGTTTCGGTCCTGCGCGAGCTTTCCCCGCTGGTCCCGCTGCGCTTCGAGCGCATTCCGGTGGCCCGTCTCGTGGAGCGGGTCCGCGAGGAAGCCGAGCTGGCCTACCCGGCGGCCGACCGCGAATCCCTGCTCGCGCTGTTCGGTCTGCTCGGCTTTTTCAAGGAGCCTCCCTCCGACTGGATCGATTGGATGGCCTCGCTCGGGCTCTACCAGCGCATCGCCTGGATCGACGAGGAGGGCGAGCGCATCGAGGTGCTCGACGTCGCCTCCACCGCCGATCCCTTCACCCGCCTCGAGCTGGTGAAGGAGATCGCCGACGCCCTCGCCCGGCAGCATTTCGCGGCGGCCCGGCCGCCCACCGGGTTGCACGCCGACGCCGGCCGCGCGCTGGAGGCGCTGCGCCAGGGCAACAAGCAGCTCGTCGCCTATCGCTACGCCCGGCATCAGAACTTGGCGCGCGCGGGGCGACCGCCCGATGATCTGTTCGCCGGCCACCCGCTGCCGGAGACCGTGCCCGGCGCGGTCGATCTCTGGCATTGGCTCCCGTGGGAGACCGGCCCTTTCTTCGTCGAGACCCGCACCGGCGCCGCCCAGAGCCTCGGTCGCGTAGATGAAATGTTCCGGAATCCGCCGGTCTCGACCCGCGAGCTTTTCCGCCCGAGTCTCTACGGGGCCGGGCCGCCGCGCTTAGGCTTGGTGGCCGAAGACTTCGCCGAAGGCCTCCTGCCCGAGGACCCCGTTCTCGTCGAACGGTTCGGGCTCGGCGGCTTCGTGCCCTGGCTCTCGGGCGAGCTCTCCATCGACGAGGCGAAAATCGTCGCCGGACAAATCCTCGATGATCGCTACGCCCTTTGGGCGCTGCCCAGTGAAGGTCACGTGCTCCTCCACGAAACCCGGTGGCCCGACCGAGCGGCGGCGCGGCGGTTTCTGGAGAGCGTGCCCTCGCATCCGCACCAAGTGTTTTCCCAAACCGACGAGGCCCCCTTCACCGTCTGGTTCGCCCGGGCAGAGACCGAAGCCGGTCTGGCACGCATCGCCAAAGCGCTTGATCCGGAGCCTTGAGCGAGGGGCCGCTCTGGCGTTTCGGCGTCCTTCGGGGACGATGGTGCGGGGCGGTGGCTCCTCTTGTTAATGCAAACAACTTGCATTTAAATCCCCTTTGGATAGCATTGGGGCATCATGCTCTCGCCGCAGCAAACACTCGACGCCTACTACCTCGAGGCCCGCCACGATCTCCTCGAAGTCGCTGCCTTGCTCGACCGCTACGCCGCCGCCGCCGCTCGCGAGGGAAGCGCTGCCTGCGACGAATCGAAATTGATCGTTCTCCGCCGTGCTCTCGCCCGGCTCGCGGATGCCGAGGCAGCGGGCGAGCACACGCCCGCTCTGCTGGAGATGTTTG
>SLGN01000633.1 GCA_007123695.1 Verrucomicrobiales bacterium | reverse complement strand
CTTCGCCGAGGGCGAGACCGTGATCAAGGGCGTCGAGTGCATCGAGACCAGCTACCCCGGCTTCCTCGAAGAGATCGCCAGGCTACAGGCGCTCGGCTAGCCCGGATTTCTCATGCCCCTTCGTCGCGAGACGCCGCGAGGAAGGGGCATGATAAATCCGGGCAATCACTGCCGTTCGCCGTTCTTCTCCGCGTTCGCGCTTGGCCGAGCGCTGAAATCTCTTGGGGAAAGACGCGAGGCGGGGTATCCTTTCCGGGAAACGTCCCCGAGTCCCGGCCATGAACGGCAAGGAAGCCCTATTCGCCCAGTTGGAGCAGTCGCCCGAAGACTGGGACGTGCGTATCGCTCTCATCGAAATGGCGGTTCGCGAAGGCGATCTGGCGGGGGCCAAGCGGCTCGTCCGGGCCTCCCCCTCGGACATCCTCACCCCAACCGCGATCCAAGTGCGGATCCACGCTTTGCTCACCCGGGGGATCGACGCGGTCGGGAGCCAAGACCAGGTGCCGGAGCGCGAGCAGGCGGCTCGACCCATCGAACCAGTGCCGCCCGAGGTGGTCCCGCCCGAGACGGCACGAAGCACCGGACCCGGGCGCGGAGAACCCGCTGCCGTCGCCTCCGGCATCGGTGAGAAGCGGCGCGAACAATCCGCCGTGCCTGTTGGTAGCGGGGTCCCGTCCAGTTCCCCGACCGGCGGAGGAAGCGCCGCTCTGGTCGAGCGCCACACGCTACCCGAGCCATCCCCGCGCCGGAGTCGGGCGACAGGCATGGCGGAAACTCCCGCGACACACCGAGGCACGGTCTCCACGCCCCGGATCGGACGTAGGTCGGCCCTCGAAAAGTGGCGCGACTACGACGGCGGCCTGTTGCTCGCCGATCTCGAGCCGCCCGAACACACCGAACGCCCTTCGCAGGCCGGCGAGCGTGTTTCTTCCGTTTCCCTCGCCCTGCTCGCCCACATCGCATTCCTCGTCCTTCTCAGCCTTGTGGCGGTCCAGGTCCATCGCCCCGAGCCGCCCCAGCTCGTCGTCTCCGTCCACCACGACCGGGAGGCCGAACTCGTCACCACGCGCATCGCCCGCCCGCAGCCCGAGGTCCAGCCCTCCGCCGCCGCCGCCCAGTCGCTCGACGTCCTCAGTTCCGTGGCCCTTTCGGCGAGCTTCGCGGTACCCGAAGTCGAGCGCACCAGCGACGCCTTCGTCGCCGCCGATCTCGCCGGCTTCGCGCCCGTGGGCTCGGGGGTCAGCCTCTCGGCCGAAGCGGTGCGCAGCTCCGATGTGAATTTCTTCGGCCTCTCCGGAACGGGCCGCCGCATCGTCTTCATCGTCGATGCCACCCCCGAGATGCTCATCGACGAAAAGGGCGGTATGAGCGCCTACAACAAGGTCAAGAACGAGATCGGGACGATGCTGGCCGGACTGAACCGTGGCACCGAGTTCAACTTGCTCCTCTTCCAGGGCAAAGAGCTCGTCGCCTTCCGCGAGGAGCCCGTGCCCGGCCTGCCGTCGAATCTGCGCCAGGCAATCGAGTGGCTCGATCCCCTCAACCGCGACTACGGCTCCCTCGGTCTGCGCGGCCGCTTCGGGCGCAGCCTCGAGGTCAGCGACCGCGACGACCTGCCCATCGCCGCAGGCGACCTCGCCCACTACGCCAAGGCCGTCCACAAAGCCCTCGAATGGCGGGCCAGCGCAATTTTCTGCATCACTGCGGGCTACCGGGGCATGACGCGTGCTCCGACTCCCGAGATGCTCGAGCAGATCGCCCGCATGCCGCCACGGCAGAGAGGGACCGTCGACGAACGCGCCCAGCGCGCTTGGAACGCGGCCGTCGAAAAGACCCGCGCCTGGCTAGAGAAGGAAAACGCCGCCCGTCGCGAGCGCGGTCTCGACCCCAAAGTGGTGGTCAACTTCAACCAGCTCGTCCGTGAGATCACCGGCGCGACACCCCCGCGGGCCACCTCGCCGAATGGTGGCCCGGAGATGCCCCGGATGCCCCCCGTGACTCCGGAGGACGTCGAACAGCAGGTGCGCCTGCTTGTGAAAGAGCGCTACAAGGCCGAGGGACTCGAAGAGCCGAGCCTGCATCTCGTCCTCTTCCTCGGAAACAAGGAAGACATCGCCGCCCACGACGAAGCGCACTTCAAATCCCTCACCCGCCGCAACCGAGGGAAGCTCAAAGTCCTGCGCGGACTCGCCGCGCTGAAGAACGTGACGGGCTCCTGAGCAAAGGACCGCGTCGCATCGGGGCAGGCGCGGAGCGTTTTGGGAGGCGCCAAGTGCAAATGCCTCGGCTTGCCAAGGAACCGCCCCGGCGTAGTGTACTGGAGGCTAAAGCGGAAACCTCCCCCGACAAGGATTCCTTCTCGGCTTTCTGTCGCGAAGCCCGCCTCTCGCGACAAGAAACATTGCCTCCCGACCGATCCGATCCCCGTGCACGCCCGCGTTGCAACGATCCCTTCTCCCGAATGACCTTCCGACGACTCCTCCGGCTCCTCGTCTTCGCCTGCGTCCTCTCCGCCGCGAACGAGTCCTCCGCCGTCGGGATCTGGCACCGGGACTATGCCTCGGCGCTGAACGAAGCCTCTCAGGAAGGCAAGAAGCTGCTCATCGTCTTCACCGCGACCGACTGGATCGACATCTGCGCCAAATTCCACGACGAAATTCTTGGCGAGCCCGGATTCATCGAACCCGTCTCCGAGCGCTTCTCCCTTCTGCGGCTTGAGTTTCCCAAAGACCGGCGCCTACCGCGCGAGGAGGCGATGCAGCGCGCCGTGCTGCGCGAAGCCTACCGGGTGCGCGGCTTTCCCACCGTAGTGCTCACCGACATCTCCGGTCGGCCCTTCGGCATCAACGGCTACCAGGAACTCTCCCCGACCGAATACGCCGATCAGATCCTTGCCATCGACGAAATCCACGAGGAGACCATCGCCTCCCTGCGCGAAGCCGAGGGACTTGAGGGGCGGGAGAGGGCCGAGAAGATTCGCCTTGGCATCCCTGAACTGCCCGGAGCCCTCGCCGTCCGTTTCTACCGCAGGGAAATGGAAGCCCTTCTCGCCTCCGATCCGCAGGACGGGCTCGGTCTCGCCGCCCCCTTCCGTCGGCTTTTCGCCGATGCCGACTACAACCAGGAGCGGCAGCGCCTCCTTGGCGAGGGAAAATGGGCCGAAGCCTCCGCTTTGGCCGATCGCTACATTGCCGAAGCCGCGCTTGAGGGGAGACCCCGCCAAGTCGTCCTGCTGGGCCGGGCGCTCGTCGAGCAGCGTGCCGGCGAAGCCGAGAAAACCGCCGTCACCCTCCGGGAGATCCTCGAAATCGATCCCGAATCCGAACCTGGTCGAGAAGCCGCCCGGCTCCTCGAGGCCATCGAAGTCGGCACCCCTCTCCCGGAGCCCGGTTCCCCCGCCCCTTGACCCCCCCCCGCCAAGAAGACCCTGCCCTGCGCCAATGATCCCTACCGGTTAACAAAATTAACAACAAGGCTTATATTTGGTGATTGCAGAATTGGATTGGAAGGAGGAATGCGATCATGCCTGGATTAGGCTGAGCCTTTTATCATCATCCTGTCGCTGCTGCTTGGCAGGGATCGGGGACCGGGTTTTCACTGCGCATCCTGAAGGCGCCGCACGAGGGCTTTGATGCGTCGGGCCGCCCAGATTTTGCGGAAGGTGATCTCCGGGGAGTCGCCAGTGGTGATGAAATCGACGGTGCCGATGCCGAAGATGCCCGGCAGCCCGCGGCAGCTCACGTTGATGGAGCGGATGTCCTCGATGCGCACCTCGCGCGAACTCCTCGCCACGAAGCCAGTCACGACCTCGACGCGCCTCAGGCGGACGAGGTAGTCGTGGGTGAAGCGGACGTAGCCGAGCCGCGCGAGTCCGGCGACCGCAATGGAAAAGGCGGCGAGAGTGTAGCTGGCGTCGATGCGGTAGAGCCAAAGACCACCGAAGAATCCCCCGACGAGCGCAAGGAGCGAAATCGGATAGGTCAGGACGGAAGGATGGCCGGAGTAGACAATTCGGTCGGGCGACGGAGCGCGGCGCAGGGGAGGTCCCCCGGGAGCGGTGTTGTGCCGGTCCCGGGCCGCTTCCTCGTCGTCGCCCTCCTCGAAATCTTCATCGTCCTCGAAATCCTCGTCTTCGTCTTCCGCAAAATCGTCTTCGTCCTCGAATTCGTCGAATTCGTCCACGTCTTCCCGCCTCGTTTCGGCGGCGCCGGATTTCGGCGTTTCGTCCCAGTCGAGGAGATCGCGGAGGCGTTCGCACTCGTTCGCGCCCTCGCGCAGGCAGACTTCGTTTTCGGAAAAGTCCCCGTTCTCAAGCCCGTCGAGGAGTTCATCGAGTCCGAAGGGGCCGAGGCGGCGTCCTTCTTTCAACACGTAGACGGCCCCGAGGGGTGGCGGCGCCTCGCTCATCGCGGCGGTGATTCGAGCGGATCCGGGATGTCCGGAACGAGGTCGTCCCGGCGGAGCAAGGCGGGAATGTCGAGGGCGACCAGGCCGGGCCCGTCGGCGCCGAGGATGATGGCCTCGAGGGGGGCGATGCGGTCCATCTCCGCGACGACGGTATGGACGATCCCCTGGATCAGGGCAGGATCGCCCTCGGGCGAGGGGAAGAGGTTGGTGGTGCGGAAGATGAGCCGCCCCGCGTCCCAGTCCACTTCGAAATTGCCCACGGTGAGGGTTTGGTTGACCCGCATGGCGAGTTCGGCGAGGCGTTCGCGGCGGCGCGGCTCGGCGGCGGTGCGGGAGGATTCCGACACGACCGAGACGGCGGCGAGTTCGGGGAAGGCCTGAGCGTGCAGCTCGACCCGGGCATGGTGCGCTTCGAAGCCCGCCCGCAGCACTTCCCGCCCCGGAACTTCGCCGTAGGACCAACCGGCCTGGTCGAAGGCGGAGCGCAGGGTGGCGAAAAGCGGGGAGTTCGTCGGCATCTTCGCCGCAACGGAACGCCCTCGCGATGGGCCTTCAAGCTCTTTTCGCGAATTTTTCGAGCCCCCCGAGGACCCGGCTCAGCGGCCCGGATGGTCCGGGTGGACCTGACCGAGGACCTGATCACCCTCTCCCCGGCGGTGTGCGGCGGGACCATGGACGTCTGGGTCGAGCCGGTGGAGCCCCGGGTGAAGCCTTGAGGCCCCGCCTTCCCCGGACCGTCCACATCCACTACCTGCGCCCCCCGGACCGCTTCACCGTCTTCGTCCAGGAGCTGGTCCACGACGACGGCCGGGTGAAGGTGACCCTGGCCCGGAACGTGGACTTCGACCCGCCGCTCCGGATCCGGGGCCAGGTGGCCCTGGAGAAGGGGGCCGACGCGGTCTGGTTCACCTTTCCCG
>SLGN01000397.1 GCA_007123695.1 Verrucomicrobiales bacterium | reverse complement strand
GGAGATCGACGAATCCTGGGAGCAGGGCGCCGTCTTACTTCGACTCGTGCCGCATCAAGTAGGAGATGCCAGGGGCCTCGAGGTCCATGTCGAGGGCCATCACCTTGAACCCGCATCCGGCGAAGATACCGGCCACATTGATCAGCGCCATGCTGCGCCCGACCCCTCCTTTGAAGGAGTAGAAGGTGACGAAGGCCGTGCGATCGACGGTGAGGGTCTCGGGCATGGATCAGGAAACCGCGCAGGGGACGAGACGGGCGGAGGCGGGTTCGGGTTCGTAGGTCGTTCCGATTCGGCTGCAGAAGGCGGCCAGAGCCGTATCGAGCAGTCGCCGTCGAGAGCCTTGGTCTTCAGTCTTCACCGCTAGCGGAGCTTGCCCCTCGAGCCATTCAGCCAAGGCCTCCCGAATCCTCGGCGCGCATCGTTCCGGGACTCCGGCCAGAGTCGCGACCATTCTGGCCCGCTGCTCAGGGCCGAGAACGGAGGCGTGCTGGTCGAGGACCACGTAAAGCGCGTCGGCGACCATCTCGTCGTCGGGCAGGGAGGGCAGCACCTCGAAGGCCGAACGGGGTCCGTGGGCGAGGAGCGCGGCCACCGACAGCACGCCGTGTCGTTGCGGGTCGCGGGCTGCCACCTCCTTCCAGAATGCGACCGAAACCGGTGCCCGCAAGTCGATGAGAGTCGCAAGCACAGCCCAGCGCTGGCGTTCGGTCAGCTTGGCGAACTGCTCCGCATCCTCCGCGAGTGCGTGCAGGTGGACGGCCACTTCCGAAATCTGAAAACCGGCGGCCAAGCGAAGCAGCGCAAGAACGTAGCCGTCGTCCTCGCCTGGGGACTCGCGGGAGAAACGGCGAACAAGGCGGCGGCAGGCCTCTCGCAAGTCCTCGCGGGTGCGGGTGGCGAGGCGGCGCTCCCGCAGAATGGGACTCTCCGGCGTTTCGTCCGGCACCATCAGAGGCAGCCGCTCGCGCCCTCGCAAGGCGGTCTCCAGCCAGGCGAGGAGGGCGTCGAAGCTGAGCCCGTCGAGCTTTCGGAGTTCTGAGGATGGTTCGGAGAGCGGGGATGCCATGGCCTAGACCGCTAAAGAAACAGGAAAAACAAGGGTTTCGCCAGAGATAACTTGGTGGACGACCTCCGGGCAGGCGGGGTGCCCGTCGGGATTGGGAGGGAGAGGTTCGGTGTAGCCCCACCGAGAATCCGGCTCGTGGAAAGGGCGATACCAGGGATAGGCAGGCGCTTTCCCAGCAGGGGATCGGGGCGCCTGGATTGCGCTGCAGTTCTTCGCAGAAGGACTCGAGCAACGCCACGAAGTCGGCCACGCCGAGGGCCGTCTCCGAGCGGATGTTCGCGGCGAGGTGGTGAAACGGCGCGCCGACTCCCGCGTGCCATGAATCCAGCAGACCGACGACACCTTCCCGATCCTCTTGATCAAGTTGGCTGGCCGCAGTCTCGAATCCCATTCCGCCAAATCATCGCCATCGATGCAGCGTTGACAAGCGAAACCGGTTTTCAGCCACCGGACAGCGCCAAATCATCGAATCACCGATCTTGATTTTTTCTGTAATTTCCGTAAATTTCAGAATGAAAGATCTACTGAAGCTGGCCGGAATCTTTTTGGTCGTCTACTTCCTCTTTTTTCGCGGCAATGCCGTCGGCAAGGTGGAGATGTCCCACAGCCTCAAGTCCGAGGCGGCGCCGGCGAGGTCGGTGGCGGACGGCAAGCGGATCCGGGTGATCCTTTTCACGGGCACGGAGTGGTGTTCCGCCTGCGTCCATTTGGAATCGTCGGTCCTTGCGACGCCCGTTTGGGACGAGTTCGCCAAGCGCGAAATCTCATTCCGCAAGATCGACGTGCCGCGCGACCGCAGCCGTCTCGCCAACGCCGACCGTCTCGCCATCGCCAAATACGGCGTCCGCGGATACCCGACCATGGTCGTGACCGACGCCTCGGGCAAGGAGCTGAGCCGGCACGTCGGCTCCGGCGCTCCCGTCGAGAACTACAAGGACTGGATCCGGCGCCATTCGCGCTACTATCCGTGAACCGGTGGCTCGCCTCCGTCGATCGGGGATCGGGGATCGGGGCGGGCGGCCCGCGTTCACGTCCGCGTTTCCCGCTGGAGGAGGTCCGTCACGGCGGCAAGTAGCTCGGAGCCGCCGGCGCTGCCCTTTTGCAGCACCGCCGCGACCCGGTCGCGGAGAAAGGCGCGCTCGGTCTCGTCGGGGTTCTTTCCCGTCATGACGATCACGGGCAAGGAGCGCCAGCGCGGGTCCGCCCGCAGCCGCCGGAGAAACTCGAAGCCGTCCATGCCGGGCATGAGGAGGTCGAGGATGACGGCGGCGGGCAGGGTGCGCTCGAGCACGTCGAGGGCTTCTGTGCCGTCGGCGGCCGTGGTCGCGGACCATCCGGTCGCTTCGAGCAGCCGGACCATGGCGCCGAGGGAACCGGGATCGTCGTCGACGAGGAGAAGATTGCGGCGGTGCTGGGAGCGGGTCGCCCGATGGACGCTGCGCACGAGCCGCTCGACATCGACCGGCTTGGTGAGGTAGTCCTCGACCTCGAGGGCGAGCCCCTTGCCCGCCTCGGCCATGACCGAGACCATGATGACGGGGATGGACTGGGTCGCGGGCGACTCCTTGAGCTGCCGCAGTACCTGCCAGCCGTCCATCCCGCCCGGCATCACGACGTCGAGGGTGATGGCGTCGGGCCGGTGCCGCTCCGCTAGCTCGATGCCCTCGGCTCCGTCGGCGGCGGCGACGACGCGATGCCCCTGCTGCTCGAGGATTCGGCGGATGAAGTCGCGGACGCGGGGATCGTCGTCGATGACGAGCACGGTGGCGCACTCGGTCGCGCCGCCGCCTTCCACCTCGGCCATACCGATCGCTTTGCCCGTCCCGGGCGGAGCCTGCGGCAGAGAATCGTCGGCGCCGGCAATCGCGCCGGTCTCGGCGGGGGCGATCCGGGGCAGCAGCACGCTGAACTGCGTGCCGTTGCCGAGTTCGCTGACGAAGCCGATGCGGCCGCCCATCTGCCCGACGAGCTCGCGGCAGATGGCGAGGCCGAGCCCGGTTCCGCCGGCGTTGTCCTTCTTGTTCGAGACGAAGGGGATGAAGGCTCGCGACTGCTCCCCGGGGGACATGCCGCGGCCGGTGTCGCTGACGGTGAACTCGATCCAGTCCTCTCCATCGATCTCGCGGGCCTGCGCCCCCAGGGAGACGGAACCTTCCTTGGTGAACTTGCAGGCATTGCCGAGCAGGTTGCCGAGAACCTGGCGCAGCCTGCGGTCGTCGGCGACGAAGCTGCCTACGTCGGCTGGGGTTTCGACGAGCAGGGCGACGTCGCGCCCGCCGAGGGCGTTCCGGTGGGTCTCGGCCAGATCCTTGAGCACGGACTCGATCTCGATGGTGTCGCGCTCGAGGGACTCCGCCCCCATGATGATCTTCTGGTATTCGAGGATGTCGTTGACGAGGTTGAGCTCGCGGGCGGCGTGGTCGCGGATGCGCTGGAGATCCTTCCGCTGCGACTCGTCCAGGTCCGAGAGTCCGAGGGCCTCGACTTGCAGGAAAATCGCGTTGAGAGGCTGCCGCAAATCGTGGCTGACCTTGGCCACGAAGGCATCCTTTTCGTAGCTGATGCTCTTGAGCTTCTCGTTGGCCTGCTCCAGTTCGAGGTTGGTGCGGCGGAGTTCGAGAGTGCGGTCGTGGACGCGCTCTTCGAGCTCGGCTTGGAAAGCGATGAGCTCCTCGAAGAGGCGCTTCGAGGCGCGCGCGATCTCGCCGACTTCGTCGCGGCGGCGCAGGTCGAGCTGCTGCGCGAGGGCCGACAGCTCGCGCAGCAGCGTCTCGGGGGGGCTCTCGGTGATGCGCTGGGCCGTCACCGTCATCTCCTTGAGCGGACGGATGAACCGCATCGCGAGAAAGAAGCCGAGCAGGCCGAAGCCGCCGGCGACGAGCAGGGAGATCGACTGCAGCGACAGCATCTCGTATTCGATGGACGAAGCGAGTTCGTCGTCGAAAACGGCGTAGTGCAGCAAATACTCGGATCGGTGCCCGCCCTCCTCGACGAGGAAGCGAACCGCCCACGAGTGGATCTCCCCGCAGACGACGATGTTGCGCCAGGCGATGTCGTCGTAGGCGGAGCCGAAGCGGTCGGAGAGCTCCGCAACGATGGTCTCGCGCACATCGACGAGTTCGGCGCGGTTGTGCCCGAGCAGGCGGATTTCGCGCACTCCCGAAAGCATCCCGCCGATCCTGACGCTCCGCCCCAGTCGCGCCTGCATGTCCTCGAGAAAGGCGTCGAGCTGGGATTCGCTGAGTGCGGAAAGGGCCTCGGCCAGCTTCTTCCCCGGCTTGCCCTCCTGGAAGTAAAAGGGTTCGTCGAGGGGCACGGAATCGCTCCGGACGATGCGCTCGATCTTTTGTTCTTCGCGGGTGTTGGCGGGATCCTCGGAGGCGGCGCGGCGCTGCTCGAGGGCGGAGAGCAGCCTGCGGTCCCTGCCCAGTTCGAGGAAGACGGCGTCGTTGCCCCCGTCTTCGGGCGCGGCCTCGTCGGGCCGGACGATGGGTTGGCCCTTGGCGTCGGTCAGGGCGAAGAGATGCCGGGGCGAGTCGGGAAAGTGGAGGCTCGCGACAATGCGTACGAAAACCTCGGGACCCTCGTCCTCCTCGCGCCACGCCCCGAGCCGGGCGAGTCCCGAGATCACAGGCTCGGGTCGCGCAAAGCCGCCCGGCACCATTTCGTGCAGCACCTCGAGCCTCTGGATGGGGGAGAGAAGCACTTCGGCGACGGACCATGGATCGGGGATCCAAAGTTCCGACGCCTCGACGGTGGCTCGCTCGACGAGAGGCCGCGCCGAGGGCGGTCCGTCGTCGAAGGAGATCAGGTCGATGCGCAGATGCTCGCTCCAGTTGCGGCGGCAGAGCCGACGCGCGATCAGCTCCAATTCCTTTGCCGGAAGCCCTTCGGCGACGGCGCTGTCCAGTTCCTCGCTGTAGGCGATCGCGTAGAGGTTGTCGCGCAGGCCGTCGATGCGGTCGAGAATCTCCCAACCCCGCAGCATCGCCTCGTCGCCGAGATCGACGATCTCGTGCTCGCGCAGGACCTCGGTGGCCCGCGCCGTGAGCATGCGTGCGACAAGCAGGGCCGAGGCCGAGGTGGCCACGATCACGAGGAAGGTGACTCTGCCCTGGATCCCTAGCAGCATGGGGCCTCGGGAGGTGGGCGCCAGGACGACCGCGATGCGCTGCCCGCCGGCGGATCCATCGGTGCGGCCGCCGGGCCGGGCCCCCAGGGGCCTAGCGCAGCTCGGTTGCGACGTCCCCGAGACGCTCTTGCGCCTGCCGGTTCTTCTCCGCCGGAGTGGGATAGACCTTGAGGTCCTTGGTGTGGTCGGTGGTCTCGCATCCGGAGAACAGGAGCATCGCTCCGGCCAGGGCGAAGACGGCGCAGCCGACTCCAAAGGGGAATCGGTGATCGGGAAGGGGCGCTTTCATGTCGAGTAGGGCAAGGCCCGCCGATGCGGCGGACGGGAAATCCTCCTATGCTTACTCCGTGGAAGCAAGATCGGTCAATCTTTATTCCGAAAAGTGGTCGATGCCGGCGAGCGGTCCCGGGGCGGCGCCATGCCCGAATCTGGCGCGGTGCGCCCGGGCCACTTCCACATACTTTTCGGCCCAGCCCCGCAGGGCGCCCTGTTCGGAGGCGTCGAGGCGCCTCACCACCTTGGCGGGCGAGCCCATCACGAGCGAGCCCGGGGGGATCTCGCGACCCTTCGGGACGAGGGAGCCGGCCGCGACGAGGGAGCGGTCGCCGATCTTCGCGCCGTCCATCACGATGGCCCCCATGCCGACGAGGACTTCGTTTCCGACCTCGCAGGCATGCAGTATGGCACGGTGCCCTACCGTCGCGTAGTCGCCGACGATGGTGCCCCGGTCGCTGGAGAGATGGACGACCACCGCATCCTGAAGATTGCTGCCTTCGCCAACGGTGATCCGCTCGATGTCGGCACGCAGAACACATTGATACCAAACGCTCGAGAGAGGTCCGAGGACGACCCCGCCCATTACCGCGGCGCCGGGGGCGATCCATGCTGTTGGGTGAATGTCAGGGTCCTGGAAAAGGTGCGGGCAGACGGGATGCGGGCTCATTTTCGGAGGAAGCGGGGGAGCGAAGGAGGCGGAAAACCTTGGAAAAACTGAGGAAATTAAGCTTGCCAAATAAATTTTCTCCCGGTATTTGATCGATGAAGAGAGGCGGGAACCGTTGATCCACGGGGGTTTCGAGTTGATTCCTATCCGTGCGGCGAGTCCATCCGCCTTGCGAGTCAAACCAAAAAAACAGAGATGAACAAGGGAGAACTTATCGAAGCAGTGCAAAAGGCCCTCGGGGGCGAAACCTCCAAGAAGGCCGCCGAAGACGCCGTGAAGGCCGTCCTCGAATCCATCGCCAAGGGCGTCAAGAAGGACGGCACCGTCCAGCTCATCGGCTTCGGCACCTTCGAGGTGCGCAAGCGCGCGGCCCGCACCGGTCGCAACCCCAAGACTGGCGAGTCGATCAAGATCAAGGCATCGAAGACCATCGGCTTCAAGCCGTCCACGGCCCTCAAGTCCAAGCTCTGATCCCCCCAGCCTCACGGCGAACCAAGGGGCGCGGCGGGTCAGACTGCCGCGCCCTTTTCGTTTCCACCCGCCGTGGGCGTCGTCGCCTCGGACGCCGACCTTTTGGATGCCGAGTGTGCGAGCGGCACGGGCCGGGCCTCGCAGACCTTCCTCCAGCCGGGAAAGTTCCACCGGTTGGGAAAACCGGCGCACTGGTCGGGCTTCACCGCCTGGATGCGGCAGTCGATCCCGTCGAGAAAGATGCACTCGTGGTTGGGCTTCCACACCAGCGTGAGCCCGGTCCGGTTTTTCCGCACGCAGGTGTATTCGGCGATGAAATCCGCTTCGGACATTTTCAGATGCGCGGCGATGCGGACGATCTCGGCATCCGACACGGGCACCTCGCCGGGCCAGCGGCAGCAATTGCCGCAGCGCTGGCAGGCATACCAAACCCCCTCCTCCATATCGTGGACGCTCATCGCGGGAAGATGGACCGGATCGGCGCCGAGCACACGACTTTTCCTCGGCATTGCGCAAGGACTTGGCAGCTCGTGAAATCTGTGTTAAATTTCACGATTGTTAGAATATTTGGAACCATGGAATGGTTCGACGCCGGGTGCGTCGATTTGCCGCAGACCAGAACACATCCGCCACAGACCGCATGATTGGCAGACTTCTCGGAGCGCTCTCCAGCGACATCGGCATCGACCTCGGTACGGTCAACACCCTCGTCTACGTGCGCGACCAGGGCATCGTGCTGCGCGAGCCCTCGGTCGTCGCGGTGAAGTCGGGCACCAACCAAGTGCTTGCCGTGGGCGAGGACGCGAGGCGCATGCTGGGGCGCACGCCGGCGAACATCGTCGCGGTGCGTCCTCTGCGCGACGGCGTCGTCGCCGATTTCGAAGTCACCGAGGCGATGCTGCGGCATTTCGTCCGCAAGGTGCAGCCGCGCCGCCTCTGGTCGCGCACCCGCATCGTCGTGGCGGTGCCCTCGGGCATCACCGAGCTGGAGAAGCGGGCCGTCAACGAGGCCGCCGCCGCCGCCGGGGCGCGCGAAGTCCATCTCATCGAGGAGTCGATGGCCGCCGCCATCGGGGCCGGCCTGCCGGTGCAGGAGGCCGCCGCCAACATGCTCGTGGATATCGGCGGCGGCACCACGGAAACCGCCATCATCTCCCTCTACGGCATCGTCCACGCTCGCAGTCTCCGCGTGGCCGGAGACGAACTCGACGAAGCCATCGTTTCTTACCTGCGCCGCGCCCGCAATCTGCTCATCGGCGACCGCACCGCCGAGGAGGTCAAGATCCGCATGGGTTCGGCCTTTCCCCAGCCCGAGGAGATCTTTCTCGAGGTGAAGGGGCGGGACCTCGTCTCGGGGCTTCCCCGTACTGTGAAGCTGGGCTCGTCGGAGGTCCGCGAGGCCCTCCTCGACCCGCTCGAATCCATCGTCGAGGGGATCCGCGCCACTCTGGAGCGGTGTCCCCCCGAACTCGCCGCCGACCTCGTCGAGCGCGGCATCGTACTCGTGGGGGGCGGAGCCCTGCTCAAAGGCATGGACCAACTCGTCTCCGAAGAGACCGGCCTGCCCGTCCATGTGGCGGAAGATCCCCTCAGCGCCGTGGCCGAGGGCACCGGCAGACTTCTTGACGAACTCGACTTCCTCAAGAAAGTCTCCCACACGGCCAGGTTCTGACGCGACTGCGACGAGATCCGGAGAAGCGCCCCGAGCCCCGAAGCAACCGCCATGACCCGAGTGAACGCCGTCTTTCTCGTCGCCTTCGTGGGTGTGCTGATCTGGATCACCCTCTTCCAGCCCGAGGCTGTAGCGAAGATCCAGCGCGGCGCCATGGTCGCGCTGCGGCCCCTCGTCAAGGGATCTGGCGCCATCGAGTCCGCCGTTGCCGACCTAGGAACCACGCCCCCGAGCTACGAAGAGCTCCGCGAGCGGCTCGCCGAGGCCGAACTCGAGCGCGACCGCCTCCGCCTCGAGGTGGTCCAGCTTGACGAGCTGCTCTCCGAAAACAACGAGCTGCGCCGCGCCCTCCAGTATCTTGAGAAGTCTCCTCTGAGCCTCGCACCGGCACGCGTCATCAGCCGCAGGCCGGCCCAGTGGTACAACACCGCGATCATCGACAAGGGCTCCGACGACGGAGTCGCCGTGGACAGTCCCGTGATCGTGCCGCTGGGCGACGAGGCCGCCCTCGTGGGAAAGGTCAGCGATGTCCTCGGCCCTCGCTCGGCGGTCGTCCTGCTCCTTACCGACGAGAAATGCCAGGTCTCCGCCAAGCTCGAAAACTCGCCCGAGCAAGGCATCCTCAGCGGACCGAGAGGCGCCCTCGGCACCCAGCCCGAGCTCAAGCTGCGCTACCTCTCCAAGGACGCCGTCGCGCCGGGCGGCACCCGCGTCTTCAGCTCCGGGGCGGGCGAGCTGTTCCCCGCCAAGCTCCTGCTCGGTGAAATTCTCACCTTGACCCCCGGAGTGATCGACGCCGAGGCCACTGTCGCCCCGGCCCTGAACTTCGACGATCTCCGCGATGTCTTCGTGATCCTGCCGCCGGATCCCGCCGACGAGCCCGCCGCGCTGCCGCGGGCGGTTCCTGCCGGGGGTGCAGACGAGGGCGACGCATCCGCGCCGAAGCCCGCCCGAAACCAAGGCGAATCCGATGCGGGCGAAGGCGAGGCCCTCCCGCCCAACCCCATCCAGAGGCCATGAGGTTCCATTTCGCCGTCGCCGCAATCCTGTTCCTCGCCCTCGCCTTGCAGGAGTTCGTCCCCGTCTCCGACTGGGCCTACGGGGCGCGCCTACTCCTCGTCCACACCGTCTTCCTCTCCGCCGCCGTCGCCGTGCCCATGCCGACCATGCTGCTTTTCGCGCTCCTCGCCGGCTTTCTCTGGGACGCCCGGCACCACGTGCCGATCTACCCCGAAGAGTCCTCCTTCGGCTTCCTCGTGCAGTCCGAGATTCCGTTCGGCTTCACCATCCTTCTCCTCGCTCTGGGCGGCACCTTCATCCAGGGATTGCGACCCCTGTTCCGCCGCGGGCGCTGGGAGTTGCCCGTCCTCATGGTCGGAGTGTGCACCGCCTTCATTCTCGCCGTCGAATACATCGTCATCTCCTTCCACCGGGGCGGTCTCGAGGTCCGCCCGGAACTCGGGTGGAAAATGCTGATGACCAGCCTGTTTTCTGCTCTCCTTTCGCCCTTTTTGCTGCTATTCTACTCCCGCGTCGCCCACCGCACCCAGTACCGCATCCGCATGGACGGCTTGCGGCGGCGCCACACCTACGATGGTGACGCCCTATAGATTCCGGCTCTACTTCCTCGCCGCCCTCGTGCTGGGGGGATTCTGCGTACTCGTCTACCGGCTCCATCACATCCAGGTCGTCGAGTACGCCGCCTGGGCCGCCCGAGTTCCCGGGAGCAAGTTCGAGTCCGTGCGCATCCCCGGCATCCGCGGCGAGATCCGCGACCGCAACGGACTGACCCTCGTCGACAGCACCCCGACCTACGAGCTGCAGCTCGACCTGCGCGAGGCTGTCGCCGCCTACCTCAAGGACCACCGCAGCACCCCCAACTACACGTGGGAGCGCTTCGACCGCTTCGGCCTACGCGAGGAGCGGACCGAGACCGACATCATCGAGGTCGTCGAGACGACCGTCTTTCCCGGCCTTCAGGAGCTGGGGCTGCTCGCCGACTACAGCACCAGCGCGATGCGCGTCCACTACCGCTCCAACCGCGGCGTCGTGCCCTTCACCTACCGGCGCGACCTCAGCTTCCGGGAATTCGCCAGATTCGCCGAAAACAACCTCGGCATCCCCGGCGTGACCGTGACCCGCAGCGGGCGCCGCCGCTATCTCTACGACTCCCTCGCCTGCCACATCCTCGGCTACATGAGCCTTGCCGATCCCGACAAGGTGCCCGAAGAGCGCAAGCGCGACTTCAACTTCTACGTCGGCGACGACTACGGCGTGATGGGCGTCGAGCGTACCATGGACCACTACCTCCAGGGCAAGGCCGGCAAGCTCGTCATCGAGAAGGACGAGAAGGGCCGCTTCGTCGGCGAGGTCAGCCGCACCGAGCCCGAGCCCGGCTACGACGTCTTCCTCACCATCGACGCCAAGCTGCAGTATGCCGTCGAGCAAAGCCTCCGGCGTATCGGCCGCGGCGCCGCCGTGGCCATCGATCCGCGCAACGGAGATGTCCTCGCCATCGCCTCGGTCCCCTCCTTCAACCCCAACGTCTTCATTCCCGAGGTCGGCCTTGATGACTGGAAGCGCTACACCGAGGATCCCACCAGCCCGATGTTCAGCCGCGCCGTCAACCCCTACTCGCCCGGCTCCACCGGCAAGATCCCCGTCGCCCTCGCCGGGTGCCTCTCCGACACCTGCGACCGCAGCTTCCCCTGCGGCGGCGGTGCCCAATACGGCAACAAGTTCATGAAATGCTGGTCCTCGGGCCACGGCACCCTCGATCTCAGCACGGCCATCAAGGTCAGCTGCAACGGATTCTTCTACCGCTACGCCAACCACACCGGCATCCGCAACATCCAGACGGTGACGAACCTGCTGGGACTCGGCCGCAAAACCGGGATCGAGATCACCGGCGAGAATCCCGGCAACGTGCCCAATCCCGAATGGCTGCGCATGCAGGGCCTTCTCTGGAGCGATGCCTTCACCGCGCTCGTCTCCATCGGGCAGGGCGCCTTCGAGACGTCCCCCCTGCAGATGGCGTCGGTCACGGCGACCGTGGCCAACGGCGGCAAAGTCTACCAGCCCCGCCTTGTCCGCAAGGTCGTCGACCGCGACGGCACCATCGTCAAGGAAGATCCCCCCGTGTTGCGGGCCGACCTCACCCGCGAGGGCATCGGTGCCGGGCAGATCGAGACGATCAAGCGGGGTATGTGGCGCGTCGTCAACGAAGGGGGCGGCACCGCCGGGCGGGCCCGGTCGGACCTCACCGTCGTCTCCGGGAAGACCGGGACCGCCCAGACCGGCAACCCCCGGCAGCCGACCAACGCCTGGTTCATCTCCTTCGCCCCCTACGACGAGCCCGAGATCGCAGTCTGCGTCTTCGTCGAGAACGGCAATTCCGGCGGCGGCGCCGCCTCCCCCATTGCGAAGAACATCATCGACAACCACGCTGCCCTGAAGCGCGGCGCCGAGATCGAGGTCGCCGCCCTGCCCGAGGCCCTCGGCCACACCGACCAGATCGTCTCGGTGGAGTTCGGCGGCGCCGACGTAGCCTCCTTCGCCGACGATGTGGCGGATTCCGCCGTAGACGTCGCCGCCTTCGTGCCCGCCTCGCTGCAGCAGCGCAATGTCCGGCCCATGAGCGGGCTCGCCCAGCCCACCATCCGGGACACGACCGACCGGCGCGGCCAGGTCGGTGGCCTCAATTCCGAGTCGCGTCCGCGATTCCGCCCCTTCCAGTGGCTCAAGAAGAACCGATGAAGCAACCCGACCGGAACGCCCGACACCGCGGCGCCTCCGGAAACGGGGCGCCTCCCAACCCCATCCACCCCATCCCTTTCCAAGACCATGTTCGCCAGAATCCGCAAGCTCTTCGGATCGAAGAAGCTCAATGAAGGAACCAAAATCGTCGTCAACTGCGAAAAGCTCGAGACCCGCGTAGCCCTGCTCGAGAACGGATCGCTCGAGGAGTACACCGTCGAGCGCAAGAACGACGAGAACATCGTCGGCTCCATCTTCAAGGGCATCGTGCGCAACATCGAGCCCGGCCTCAGCGCCATGTTCGTCGACATCGGCCTGGAGAAGAACGCCTTCCTCCACTTCTGGGACGCCATTCCCGAAGCCCTCGACTCCGGACTCGAGGAGATCCAGCGCGGCGGACGAAAGGGCGAGAAAGCCGATGAGGGTGGCGGCGGCCGCGGCCGCGGCAAAGGTGGCAAGGGCGGCAAGAAGCGCATCCAGTCCAAGGACATTCCCGACCTCTATCCCGTCGGCTCCGAAGTCCTCGTGCAGGTGACCAAGGGCCCCATCGGGACCAAAGGCCCCCGCGTCACCACCAATATCTCGCTGCCCGGCCGCTATATGGTCCTGATGCCCCGCAACGACCAGCTCGGCATCTCCCGCAAGATCGAGGACCCCAAGGAGCGGGCGCGGCTCCGCAAGATCATGGGCGAGAAGCTCACCATCCCCGAGAAGATGGGCGTCATCCTGCGCACCGTGTCCAGCGGACAGAAGGTCCGCTACTTCGTCCGCGACCTCGCCATCCTCGTCGACCAGTGGAAGGAGATCGAGGAAAAGGCCGCCACGCGCAAGGCCCCCGCCTGCGTCTTCGAAGAACCCGACCTCATCGAGCGGACCGTGCGCGACGTCCTCACCGACGAGATCGACGAGGTGCTCTGCGACGACGCTGCCTCCGCCGAGCGCATGAAGGACCTCGTCGGCGTGATTTCGCGCCGTTCGCGCAAGCGCATCCAGCACTTCCAGACCAACGTCCCCATCTTCGAGCGTCTCGGCATCCAGCGCCAGATCGACGACGCCTTCTACCGCCAGGTCTGGCTGCCCAGCGGCGGCTACATCGTCATCGACGAGACCGAGGCCCTCATCGCCATCGACGTCAACACCGGCCGCGCCAAGAACCAGGACAAGATGATCCTCCAGACCAACATCGAGGCGGCCGAGGAGGTTGCCCGCCAGGTCCGGTTGCGCAACATCGGCGGTCTCCTCGTCATCGACTTCATCGACATGAAGTCCCGCCGCGACCGGATGGCCGTCTACAAGGCGATGAAGGAGCGGCTCAAGCACGACAAGGCCAAGACCCAGATCCTCCAGATTTCCGCCCTCGGTCTCATGGAGATGACCCGGCAGCGCCTCAAGGAGAGCCTCAACATCACCATGAACGAGCCCTGCCCCTACTGCCAGGGCCGGGGCCGGGTCAAGAGCGCCGAGTCCATGAGCGTCGAGCTCCAGCGCCGTCTCAACTCACTACTGAGCAAGGCCGAGACCCCCGGGCGCGAGCTTCTCGTCATCATCAACCCCGACATCATGGAGCGGCTCCGCACCCACGACGGCGAGCTCTTCGTCGAACTCGAGCGCCGTCACAACGCCCGCCTCACCTTCCGCAGCGACGCCACCTACCACCGCGAGCAGGTCGTCGTCGCCGACGCCAAGACACAGAAGGAAATCCGCGAGTAAGGGGCCGCTCCCGGCCTTTCGAAATCCACATTCCGCATTCCGCATCGAGGCTCCGCCCATGGACCGTCCCGAAGACAAGGAGCAGTTTGCCCGCACCCGGCGCAGCCTCATCGAGAAGCTCGCCGACTGGGAGGACCAGCGCACCTGGGACGAATTCTACCAGACCTACTGGCGGCTTATCTACAGCGCCTCGGTCAAGGCCGGCCTCTCCCGCGAGGAGGCCTTCGACGCCGTCCAGGAGACTGTCATCGCCGTCGCCAAGCAATGGCGCAAGGGCCAGGCCTACGATCCGGCCAAGGGCTCCTTCAAGACTTGGCTGATGAACCTGACGCGCTGGCGCATCGCCGACCAGTTCCGCCAGAAGCAGCGCAACCCCGCCGCCCCCGGACCCGGGGCGGGCGCCTCCGACGACGACGCGCGGCGCACCGCGATGATCGACCGCCTCGAAGGCGCCGACGGCGCCGAGATTCTCGACCGCGTCTGGGAGAACGAGTGGAGAGCCAACCTCGCCGAAGTCGCCATGGCCCGCGTCAAGAAGCTCGTCTCGCCGAAGCAGTACCAGATCTTCCACGCCTACGTCGTGAAGGAATGGGATGTCGCCAAAGTTCGCGAGGAACTCGGCGTCAGCCAGTCGCAGGTCTACCTCGCCAAGCACCGCGTCGGCGCCCTCGTCAAGGACGAGATCGAAAAGCTCAAGCGGGAGTTTGCCTGAAGCCAGGTCAGGGCGGCCCGCTCACCCCTTGGGCAGGCAGGCGACGAGGCTGTAGGAAAAGGGCACGAGGAGCTCGAGGTACTCGTAGGGTCCGGCGGGGAGCCGGCGGATGTCGTTGCCCCGCCGCAGCGAGGTCTCGGCCGGGCTTCCCCCGGGTCTTGCGACGGCCCAGTAGTAGGTGGCCTCGCAGGTGAGGTAGTAGCTGGGCACGACCGAGGCGACGTCGTGGGACTGGCCGCGCAGGGCGGCCGCCTCGGGCGAGGCGGCGATCTTGGTCAGAAAGCCCCGGAAGGCCTCGGCCACCTGCGCCTGGAGCCATTCCCACCCCACCTCGACGTCGCGGAAGGACCGCGCCGAAATCTCCAGCTTGGGAAACAGGGCGATGCGCAGGGGTTCTCCCTCGAGGACGGGACGCTCCAGCGCGAGAAGCCGGTCGGGCGCGAGGTAGAAGCGGACCCCGTCGAGATGGATGACCTCGTCCTCGGGATTCTGATTCATTGGAAAAACGTGATCGAGATGGAGCAACTTTGCGATATGGCGAAACTTGGTCCCGCAGGGCGCTTGAATCGGAAAAAGCTAGCCGGGTAAAAGTCTTCGGTAAGCCGAAGCGTGCGCACCCATTGTGCCAGTCTCGGTGACCGGGCCGGTAGTCGTCCGAAGTAAACTTTGCTGCCCAGGGAATCTAGGGTGTTCGGGTCCCGCCGAAGGATTTCTGTTCGCCGTTGGCGAAGCTTCGCGGGCGAAATCTAATGGTTCAGCACGAACTCGGCGGAGTTCAGGAGCGACCAGAGCAGGTCCTCGAGCAAGGGCCGGCGGTCGGCATCCTCTTCGCCGGATTCGAGGTGGGCGAGGGCGGTGGCTTTCTCGGCTTTCTGCGGGGGGCGGGAGAAGAGGCGCAGGTAGACTTCCTCGACGGCCTTTGGGGCGGGCTGGGCGAGGAGGGCGTCGATCCAGGGACTCTTGGCGGAAAGCTTTTTCTGGAGGCTGTCGGAGTTCATCAGGTGCAGGGCCTGCACCACGCTGCCGCCGGTCTCGCGTTCGCAGGGCGGCGCCGCGCTGGAGTCGGGCCGGCCGAAGGCGTCGAGGAAGTCGCTGGGGAGGAGGTGGTTCCACTGGCGCATGGCCCGCGAGTCGGCGGGCAGTCCGCGCAGGATTTCGGGCTGGCCGGTGATCTCGGAGATGGAGTCGAGCAGGACCTCGCCGGGAAGGCGGCGACGGTAGCTGCGCGAGAAGTTGCGGTTGTCGCCGACGTTGTATTCGTTGGGCTCGGAACTCTGCTGGTAGAGGCGGCTGTTGAGGATGGTGCGCAGGGTGTGCTTCTGGTCGAAGCCGTTCGCGACGAAGTCCTCGGCGAGCCATTCGAGCAGGGGGGCGTTGGCGGGGGGATTCGACTCGCGGAAATCGTCGACGGGATCGACGAGGCCCTTGCCGAACATCTCGGCCCAGATCCGGTTGACCATGGCCTGGGAAAAGTGCGGATTGTCCTTTGCAACGAGCCAGTCGACGAAGACGCGGCGCGGGTCGGCGGCGGGGTCGATGGAGTCAAAGGGTTCGCCTCCGGGCGGACGCGGCACCATCACGGCCTCGCTCACGGGATGCTTGACCGTGCCGCCCGGCTCGAACCACCAGAACTCGGGCTCGCCCGAGATGGGGGCGGAGATGCCCTGGCCCTTTCGTTTCATCGAGCCGAAGAAGGCGGCCATGGAGTAGTAGTCGTCCTGGCTCCAGCGTTCGGAGGGGTGGTGGTGGCACTTGGCGCAGTTGAGCCGCACCCCGAGGAAGAGCTGCGAGACGAATTCGGACATTTCGTCGGGTTCGCGCTTGTCGCGGATCATGGCGACGGGGCCGTATTCGTGGGAGCTGCCGGATGCGGTGAGCAGCTCGGCGACGAAGGCGTCCCACGGGGTGTTGTCGCGGAATTTTTCGCGGATCCACTGGTCGAAGAGGTAGACCGGTTTGACCCCGACGCGCTGGGTGTTGGGGCGCAGCAGGTCGCCCCATTTCACCGCCCAGAAGTCGGCGTAGTCGAACCGGTTCTCCGGACCGAGGAGGCGGTCGACGAGCTTGGCGCGGCGGTCGGGGGATTCGTCGGCGAGGAAGGCGCGGGTCTCCTCGAGGCTGGGGAGGCGGCCGAGCACGTCGAGGGTGGCGCGGCGGAGGAATTCGTCGTCGCGGCACGGGTCGGAGGGAAAGAGGCCCAGCTCTTCGAAGCGGGCGTAGGCGAGCTCGTCGATACGGTTGTTGCGCGGCAGGTCGGCGTAGCGCTCGGAGGGCAGGACGGTGTCGGGGGGGATGACGAGACGCATCGCCGCGATCTGGTCGACGTAGCGCACGACGATGCTGTTCTCGCCGGGGACCTTGCCGGCGGTGACCTTGCCGTCGTGGTCGACCTGGGCGAAGGCGTTGTCGTTGGAGCTGTATTCGGAGAGGTGGGTGACGTCGCGCGTGCTGCCGTCGCTGAAGGTGAGGACGACCTTGAGGGAGCGGCTTTCGCCTTTTTGGAAGACGGCTTCGGGCGGATCGATGGTGATGCCGGCGGGCTCGAGCTCGTTCTCGAGCCGGCGCGGCGCGCCCTCGGCGATCCACTGGCGGATGACTTGGTAGAATTCGGAATCCTTCTCGAAGCGCTTGTCGCCCTCGTGGGGGATCTGGTTGGTGGCCTTGAGCAGCAGCAGGGAGTGATCGGGGGCGGCGGGGAAAATGCGGCGGCCGCGCGCGTCGTGGACGATCTCGCGGTAGTCGGCGTCGGGGTCGTAGGAGAAGATGGAGAGGGCGAAGCCGTTCTGCCCTTCGGATTTCGCATGGCAGCTTCCGGCCATGCATCCGGCCCGGGTGAGGATGGGGAGCACGTCGTTCTCGAAGGAGATGCTCGCGGCTTCGGCCCGGACGGCGGGGGCGAGGGGGAGGAGGACAACAAAGGCGAGTCCTGCGACAAGGCAGGCCGGAGTCCGCCCGAAGATGGACGCGGTTGCCGGCGAGAGGGAGGGACGCGGCATGGACCGGAGGCGCGGGGCACCCGGCGACCGTCCGGTGGTTTCCTGTGAGTTTTTGTTCATCCGTCTGCTGCGTTCGAATTGACCCTGTCGGCTCTGCGACTCGACCCTGTTGGCTCCGAGACCCAACCCTATTCGCTCTCCGGGGCAACAGGGTCGGCTTTCTTGTCGGGCTCCGTTTTCTTCGTCTTCTTTTGTTCCACTGTCTCTTTCTTCTCCGCCG
>SLGN01000110.1 GCA_007123695.1 Verrucomicrobiales bacterium | reverse complement strand
GGAGATCGACCTGGAGGCCGAGATCGACCGTCTCAACGTCAAGATGGACGAGCACGACAGCGTCAACATCTTCCTCAGCGAAGGAGCCGGGCTCGACAACGTCATCGCCGAACTGCGCAAGGAGGGCAAGGAGCCGGAGAAGGACGCCTTCGGCCACTACCGGCTCGATTCGGTCAACGTGGGCAACTGGTTCGCCTCCCGTCTCAAGGATCGCCTCGGCGCCGAGAAGGTGCTGGTGCAGAAGAGCGGCTACTTCGCTCGCAGCGCCGCCCCGAACGACGACGACCTCGACCTGATCAAGGCGAGCTGCGCCGAAGCCGCGAAGTCGGCGCTGGAGGGCGTCAGCGGCGTCGCCGGCCTCGACGAGGACAACGCTGACCTCATGGGCACGATCGCCTTCCCGCGAATCAAGGGCGGCAAGCCCTTCGACATCGACGAAAGCTGGTTCACCATATTGCTCGACGAGATCGGCCAGCCCAAGGGCAGGCGCATCGATGCGCATTGACGGGGATCGCCCATCGACGGAACGCGAAGAACGAAACGATGGCGATGAGCGGCGTCTTTTCCGAAAGGGACCTCGCCCGCTACCGGGAGGACGGATTCCTGATCCGCCGCCGTCTCTTCACGACAGAGGAAATCCGCCGCCTCGGCGACACCGCCCGGTCCGACCACGCCCTCGACCGGGCCGCGGCCGAACGCGACGACGGCGAGGGCAACAGAGTGCGCCTCTCCCTCTGGAACCATCCCGGCGAGGGCATCTACGGCATGGTGGCACGCTGCCGCCGCCTCGTCGATTCGGTGGAGCAGCTCGTCGGCGGCGAGGTCTACCACTACCACTCGAAGATGGTCCTGAAGGACGCCCGCACCGGCGGGGCCTGGGCCTGGCACCAGGACTACGGCTACTGGTACCAGAACGGGCTCCTCTTCCCCGACCTTTGCAGCGTGATGGTCGCGATCGACCCGGCAACTGCGGAGAACGGCTGCCTCGAGGTCCTCAAGGGCTCGCACCGGATGGGCCGGATCAACCACATCCTCTCCGGCGACCAGGCCGGGGCCGATCCCGAACGCGTCGCCGAGTCAGCGAAGCGGCTCGAGACAGTTCCCTGTGTGATGAATCCCGGCGACGCCGTCTTTTTCCATGCCAACACCCTGCACCGCTCCGGCCCGAACCGCTCCGAACATCCCCGCTGGGCGATGATCTGCTGCTACAACGCGGCATGGAACGATCCCTACAAGGAGTCGCACCACCCCGGCTACACCCCTCTGCACAAAGTCGATGACGACGCCGTGCTCGCGGCGGAGGGAAGCGACGTCGATTTCGCCGACCTCGCCAAGGCCGACCGCAGCGCACGCTCCCTCACCGAACAAGACCGATGACTCGATCGACCGAAGGCCCCGGCGATTTCGGATCGAACGTCCCGGGAAAGGAAATTCCGACGGGAATCCCAGCTCGGTCCACCGCCCGTCGGCGATCCTTTTGCCGTCTGCCTGCCTGGGCGACAGCGGGACTCCTGCTCGGCGTTGCCTTTATCGCCCAGCGGGCCGAAGCCGACATCCTGACGTGGAACGGCAGCTCCGGTTCGTTCTGGGGCGCTTCGGGAAACTGGGATCGCGACCAAACCCCCGCCGACGGCGACACCCTTGTTTTCACCGGCGCGACCAACACCGACACCGAAAACGACCTCGCCGACCTCGAGGTCGGCGGCATCGATTTCGTCAAGTCCAGCGCCTCGGCGGTCTTCACCCTCGCGGGCAATGCCATCGTCCTCGGCGGCGACATCTCCGCGAGCGGAGCGAGCGGCGCGACTCCGCACGTGATCTCGCTGGCGATGGTGCTGAACGGAACCCGCACCGTGAGCCTCGCCGCCGACAACCACCTCGTCCTTAGTGGATCGATCGGCGAGGACGCCCCCGGGCGCGGCCTCGTCAAGACCGGGGCCGGCGACCTGACCCTTTCCGGCAGCCAGGCCAACACCTTCAGCGGAGACCTCGTCGTGCAGGCAGGCACCGTCTTCCTCAGCAAGAGCGCGGGCACCGCCGCGGTCCCCGGAAATCTCGTGATCGAGTCGGGCGGCATCGTCCGCTTCGGTTCGACGGCCGCCAACCAGCAGTTCTCACCGACCAGCGAGATCCACATCAGCGGAGCCGGCAGCACCCTCAACGGCATCGGGGTGAACGCCCAGCAGACGAACGTCACCCAGACCCTCGCCGCGCTGTCGGTGGACGGTGGCTTTTTCAACCTCGGCTCCGCCGGAAACTGGACCTTCACCGGCGAGGCCGCCTTCACCGGCAGCGCCGACGAGACCGTCTTCGTCGGGAACAGCGGCGGTCGGCTCAGCGTCGGCACCCTGCGCCTCACCGACATGACCGGCGTGCCCGCCGGCACCGGGCCGAACCTCACGACCTACGTGCCGAACAGCTTCGCCCTCTACGGCAACTCCGGCTCCGCGATCACGACCCTCACCGTAGGGGCGGGAGGCATCCACCTCGAGAACAGCGTCCTCAACCTGCGCCAGGGCACGGGCAGCGCCGTAGGCAGCCAGCTCGTCCTCGCCGGCGGCGTCTCCGCCGCCGGAGGCGGGATCTCCTCCATCGCCCGCGACGCCGCAGGGGGCAGCGTCGGGGTCATCGAGCTGCGCCTGACCGACGGGGAGCACCTCTTCCACGCCGCCGCCGACACCGAGCTGCGCATCGACGACATCTCCATCGTCGACCACGAAAACGGCGGCGGCATCCGCAAGACCGGCCCCGGCGACCTCCGCTTCTCCGGCGGCTTGGCCAACACCTACACCGGCGGCACCGTCGTCGTGGAGGGCACCCTCTGGCTCGGCCAGACCGCAGGCACCGACGCCCTCCCCGGAGAACTCGTCATCGACGGCGGCTTCGTCCGCTTCACCGCCAACCACCAGTTCGCCGACGACGCGGCAGTCGTCATCCACTCCGGCGCACTCAACGGCACCGGGTCGAACCAGAACCCGCGAACCGGCCACGTCGAGACCATCGGGAGCCTGACTGTAGACGGCGGCTTCTTCAACACCGGCAACAACTCGCAATGGACCGTCACCGGCGCCGCGACCTTCACCGGCAGCGCCGCTCCCGGCGGCACCGTCTTCACCGGCAACAGCGGCGGCTCGGGCTCGACGACCCGCTTCGGCAGCCTCGCCCTCGTGGACATGGACGGCGCCGGCGGCATCACCTCGGCCAACACCTTCGGCCTCGGCGGGGCCAATCCCAGCTTCGTCATCGTCGGCAGCGGCGGGCTGAGCCTGGAGAACAGCAGCTTCCGCCTCGGCCGGGGGACCCCCGGATCGGCCTTCGTGCTCGAGGGAGATGTGAGCTCCGTCGGCCCCGAAATCAGCCGGATCGCCCCCTTCGCCAGCGGCAGCGGCAATGTCACCCTCCAGCTCTCGGGCGTCTCGACCGACCCAGTCACCCGCACCTTCGACGTTGAGCACGCCGACGGCGTCCTCGCCATCGACGCCATCGTCGCCGACGGCGGCGCCCCGGTGGCATCCCTCGTCAAGACCGGCGTCGGCACCTTGACTCTCTTCGGGAGCTACGACAACACCTACAGCGGTCTCACCACCGTGCAGCAAGGCACCCTGCGACTCGGCCAAAGCGACGGCGCCATCGCCATCGCTGCCGACCTGCACATCGCGGGCGGGGGCGTCACCTTCGCCGCCAATGAGCAGCTCGCCGCCACCTCGAACGTCACCATGGCCTCTGGCGCCTTCAACGGCACCGGCCCGAACGAAGGCCGCCGCGACCTCCATACCGAAACGATCGCATCTCTCACCGTCACCGGTGGCGTTTTCAACGCCGGCAACGGCTCGCAGTGGGACATCGGCGCGGGCAGTTTCACCGGCAGCGCCATCCCCGGCGGCACCCAGTTCGTCGGCAACAGCGGCGCGGCTGGGGGCGTCACCTCCTTCGGCAGCCTCAGCCTCGTGAACATGAACGGCACCGGCTCCATCGTCAGCGCGAACACCTTCGGGATCGGGGCCAACATCTTCACCCAAGTCGTCGTCGGCAGCGGCGGCCTGTCGCTGGAAAACAGCAACGTGCGCCTTTCGCGGGGCAACGCGGGCTCCGCCCTCGTCCTCGACGGCGACGTCTCCACCTCCGGCACCCAGACGAGCCGAATCGATTTCTTCAGCTCCTCCGGCAGCGGCACGCCGACGCTGGAGCTCTCCGGGCCCGCCGCCGGGCCGGTGGCGCGCGCCTTCGACGTCGCCGGGGGCGGGGCCGACCTCGTAATCGACGCCGCGATCACCGACGGAGGCGCCACCGGCGGGGCCTCGCTCGTCAAGGAAGGTCTCGGCACCCTCACGCTCCAGGGCACCTACGAGAACACCTACAGCGGCGGCACCACCGTCGCGGCCGGCACCCTGCTGGTAAACAACGCGACCGGTAGCGGCAGCGGGACCGGCAGCGGCGCCGTCGCGGTGCAGTCCGGCGCGACCCTCGGGGGCAGCGGGACCGTGGGCGGTGCGGCCACGGTGGCCTCGGGCGGCTACCTCACCGGCGGCACCGATGGCGGGATCGGCACCCTCGGCTTCGACTCCAGCCTCGAAACCGCCGGCGGAAGCACTTGGCTGATCGATCTCTTCGAAAGCACCAGCGGCCAGAGCGACCGGATCGAGGTGGGCGGCAGCCTCAGCCTCGGCGGAGCGACCCTCGAGCTCCAGCGCAGCGGCACCTTCACCCTCGGCAACACCTACACCATCGCCACCTACGGCGCCGGCCTCAGCGGCACTTTCGAAGGTCTCCTGCAGGGCGACGTCCTCCACGGCTACCAGATCGACTACGGCAGCGGGATCGGCAGCGGCGCGATTACCCTGACCGCCGTGCCCGAACCCGGCACGTTCGCCCTGCTCGGGGCCGGCTTGGGCGGCCTCTTGCTGCGCCGCGCCCGACGTCGCAAGCGACGCCCCGCCAGAGAGGGCAACATGGCGCAAACTCGCGGCATGCCCGGATTCGATTGACGACGGTAAGTTTTTCCGCGAGCCTAGCGTTCCCTCCACAAGAAATGAAGAACCTCGCCTTCGTCTGCTCCGCGCTTCTGATCCTGATCGGGCTCATCGGCTTTTTCGCCTGGGAAGCCCTCGGTGCCTCGACCCAGTCGAAGACCGCTCTGATCCCCGCTTTCATCGGCATCCCGATGCTCGTCGGCGCGATCATCGCGCTGAAGCGCAACATGCTCGGGATGCACATCGCGGTGTTCTTCTCCCTGCTCGGCGCCCTCGCCGGACTCGGTCGCCTCCTGCCCGGTCTGTTCCGCAACACGCTGAATTTTTCCGAGGCGGCCCCCAAGCTGATTTTGGCGATGACCCTCGTCTGCATCT
>SLGN01000335.1 GCA_007123695.1 Verrucomicrobiales bacterium | reverse complement strand
GAGCGCTCGTCGTAGCGCGGAGGGCGGGGGATGGTGGCGTCGCGCCCGGCTTCGCGGAGCAGCGGGCACCAACTGATGGGGTTCATCTCCTGGTGGCCGAGTTCGTCGAGCTGCTCGGGGGCGCTGGGCTCCTCGAAATGCGAGCGCAGGTCGGGCCCGGCGAGGTAGGCGGCGCCGCTGAGGCGGATGACTTCGCCGAGGTCGCTGGAGTCGATGGTGAGACGGGCGCGCACGGTGAGGCTGCGGGCGGTGTCCTCGGCCTCGGCGGGTGCGAAGGCCGAGGGCTCGAAGCGCACCGCGACGACGCGGCCACCTTCGGTCTCGACGGCGGAGGGGTCCCATCCGCGCTCGATACGCAGGGCACCGGAGGCGAGATGGGGGGCGAGCCAGTCCTCGAAGATCTGCGCGGCGGCGCGGGGTTCGATGGTCTCGCTGCCGCACCATCCGTTGCCGGGGGCGGGCACGCCGTAGACGAGCCGGTTGTGGGCGCGGATGCGCTCGACGATCTCGAGGAAAGCCCCGCTGCGGGGGAAGTGGACCCGCTTGCCGTCGACGACGGTCCATTCGTCGATCGGCCCGACGCCCTGGGTGGAGAACTGCCCGCCGAGCCAGGGGTGGTCGGTGACGAGCACGACGGGGCGGATCCCGAGCCGAGCCGCCTGCACCGCCGCGGCGCAGCCCGACTCGTCGCCTCCGACGACGAGGAGCGCGGCCTCGACGGTCTCTGCGGCGGCGAGCGGGGCGGGAGACAGGAGCGCAAGGGCGAGAAGCTGCGCCGACCTCATGCCTTCATCTCGGCGATCTGCTTCGTCGCGATGCCGATGGGACGGTCGAGGGGGATGCCGACGCAGGAGAGGAGCGTGGTCAGCAGATCGCCCTGGTTGGCGTCGACCGAGGGGAGGAAGCGGCCGGTGCGCAGCGAACCGCCGCCCTTGCCCGCGATGATGAAGGGCAGGTTCTCGCGGGTGTGGCGGTTGCCGTCCTCGAGGCCGGAGCCCCACATCATGACGCAGTTGTCCAGCAGGGTGCCCTCGCCCTCGCGCAGGGAGGCCATCTTCCTCACCATGTAGGCGAACTGGTCGATGTTGAACTTGGTGATCGCCGCGACCTTGGAGACCTTTTCCTCGCCGTTGTTGTGGTGGGTGGTGGAGTGGTGGGTGTCGGAGAATCCGAGTTCGGGGTAGGAGACGCCGTTGGGCGTCGAGCCGATGTAGGTGCTCACACGCGTGGTGTCGGTCTGGAAGGCGAGCACGTTGAGGTCGCACATCACCTGCATGTATTCGCTGCGCTTGTCGCCCTCGGGAATCCGGATCTCGATGGGGGGCGAATCGGAGGAGTGGCGCTTCTTCGTGCCGGCGCCCGCCTTTTCGAGCGCGGCCTCCTGCTGCCGGAACTCGATCGCGGCGATGCGGCGCTCGACCGAGCGCACGCTGTCGAGATACTCGTCGAGCTTCTCCTGGTCGGTGCGGGCCAGGTTGCGGCGCAGGTCCTTGGCCCCGCCGAGGACGCGGTCGAGCATCTGCCTGTCGAGAGGGTTGGCCTTGGTGACGCGCCCGGCCTCGCCCCGCTTGCCGAAGAGCCGGTTGAGGACGTTGCGGGGATCGATCTCGGCGGGAACGGGCTGCGTCGGCGAACGGTAGCTGCAGTGGGAGTAGTAGGCCTCGTGCAGGCCTTCCTGGTTCTCCTTCCACGTCTGGGGCATTGTGGCGAGTTCGAGCGAGGGCAGCAGGGTGTGGGCGCCCACGTAGTTGGCCATGATCTGGTCGGCCGAGATCGCGATGTTGATCTCGCTGCGGGTCTCCGCGTCGGGAAGCCGGGCGGTGAGCCAGGTCGAGAGCTCCAGCGCATGCGGCGCTCCGTTGAAGGGGGAGATCGGCACGCCGGAGACGCCCTTCACCATCAGGCATTGGTCGAGGACGGGCCGCAGGGACTCCAGCGCGGGCGGCGGGGAGGCGAGGAAGCTCTCGGGCGACTCGGGCCAGAACTGATCCATGATGACCCCGTGGGGCATGTACATGAAACCGAGGCGCACCGGCGGCTTCGCGGGGCCCGCCGCGGCCGACCGGCCGAGCGAATCGAGGAAGGGCAATGCGAGGGAAACACCCGCACCCTTCAGAAAGGTGCGGCGGCCGAGGGGAGAGGGCGTGTTCGTGTCGATCATTTTGGTGGGATGGGTGGGTTTGGCAGGACTCCTCGGGGAGCTTCAACCTTCGACTCTGCGGTGGGTGAAAAGGTAGGAGGCGATCACTTCGGTGACGATCGTCCGGACGCGGTAGCCGTCCTCGGCGATGCGGGCCATGAGACGGTCCACCACGATCTCGTCGTAGCCTTCGAGCTTCCGCCCCAGCGCGTGGGCCATCAGCCTCTCGGTCAGGTTCCGGGCGAGGTCGGTTTCCCGCGCGGCGAGGAGCGCCTTGAGTTCGGCGGGCGAGGAGAAGCTCTCGCCGCCGGGCAGTTGTCCCGCCGAGTCGATCCCGGCGCCGGCCTCGTCCTGATCCCGCCACCGTCCGACGGCGTCGAAGTTCTCCAGGCCGAAGCCGATCGGGTCGAGCACCCGGTGGCAGTTGGCGCAGGTGGCTTCCGACTGATGCAGCTCGGTCAGTTGCCGCAGGGTGAGGCCCTCCGTTGCCTCGCTCTCGATCTCCTCCAGCTCGGGGACGCCGGGCGGGGCCGGCGGAACGCGTTCGCCGAGGACTTGCTCCAGCACCCAAACTCCCCGCCGCACCGGGCTGGTGCGCCCGGGGAAGGAAGTGGAGGCCAGCGTCGCCGCCATCGCAAGGACGCCGCCCCGGTTGGGGTCGTCCAGCTCGACTCGGCGCAGCTCGGGCCCGGTCACGGCCAGCTTGAGACCGTAGTGTCCGGCGAGGGCTTCGTTGAGGAAGCTGTAGCCGCCGTCGACGAAGCGCACGACGCTCTCGTTCTCCCGCACGATGCTTTCGAAAAAGAGACGGACTTCGTCCATCATCGCCCCGCGCAGCTCCGGGGTCATTTCAGGAAAGAGCTTCGGATCGAAGACTTGCCGGTCCAAGCCGCCCACCCGCAGCCACTGGGCCCCGAATCCGTCGAAAAGCGCCCGCGCCCGCGGGTGCATCAGGAGACGCTCGGCCTGGGCGCGCAGCACCTCGGTGCGGTGCAGCGTCCCCTCGTCGGCGAGGGCGGACAATTCGGCGTCGGGCGGCGCCGACCAGAGCAAGTAGGAGAGACGCGAGGCCAGTTGGTGGTCGTCGAGCGGAACGATCGGCACCTCCGCCGGGGTTCCGCCGCCGGGGGTGATGAAAAGGAACTGCGGGGAGACGAGCACCGCCTTCCACATGAGGCCCAGGGAGGCGGTGAAATCGAGCCCGTTCTCGCGGGCAAGGTCGAAGACATCGACGAGCACGTCGATTTCTGCCTCGGTCGGCGGTCGCCGGTAGGCGTCGCGGGCCAAGGGGCGCGCGATCCGCCGGGCCTCCTCGCGTAGGTCGGCGCCCTCCGCCGGGACATCGCCGAAGAGCCGCTTCCGGACGGCGGCATGCGGCCCGTCTTTCGCCTCCAGGACCTGATCGACGAGCTGGTTGGCGATTTCGAGGAACAGCTCCGACTGCAGCGGGGAAATGGAGTTCAGGTAGCCCTCGCCGACGACTTCCTCGGGCAGGCTCTCGGCGATCGAGGGATCGACCCCGTAGAGATCGTGCAGGGTGTTGCCGTATTCGGTCCGGGAGAGGCGGCGGATCACGAAAGGGCCGGGATCCTCCGGGCTCAGGTATTTGAGCATGCCGATCCACTCGACGAAATCGCGTCGCTCCTCCTCGCTCGGGATGCTGCGGGCGTCCTCCGGCGGCATGTCGTGGACCTTGACGTTCGCGACGGACTTCTTCCAATGCTGGAACGCCGACGCGCTGCCGGGATGCTTCAAGGCGGACTGGAGGTTGATCCCCGCCTTGGGGCGCGGCCCGTGGCACTTCACGCAGTAGGTTTCGACGAAGGGGCCGACCTTTTCCTTGAAGACCTTCTTGGCTTCGGCCCGGAGGGCCTCCTCGTCGGCGTCCGTCTGCGCCCCGCCGCCCTCCGCCCGACACGCCGCCACCGAGGCCCACGCCAGCGAGAGGCCAAAAAGCGCCGCCAGGGCCGATTGATCGATTGTGACGCGTCGTCGCTGCATGTTCGCCATCCAAAGCCGAAAACTCGGGATCTATCTACTTCCAAAAGGCGCCCCACGCCAACTCCATCTTCGCCCGATCTGCGCAGTCCCGGACCGGGCGCCATCCCTCCGCGTCCCCAAAGCCCAACTTGAAGAAAGCCTCTTCCAGACGTAAATTCAGCCCGTCCGGTCTCATCCTTCCCAATTCGCAATTCCTCCTTCCCATGCCCTCCCCCTCCGCGCCGAATTCGCGCCGTCGCTTTCTCCACGCCGTCGGCGGCGGGGGCGCCGGGCTCCTCCTCGCGAGCTGCAAGACGCTCTCCACCGAAGTCCCTGCAGTCGCGACCCTGCGCCAGCCGCGGCTCCCCTGGGCCACCGTCTTCAAGGGCGAGGCCAAGTTTGCCCGCATCTGCGACCAGGCGAAGAAGGAAAACTGGGCGGCGCAGCCGATCGGCCAGCGCACCGTCACCGCGGGCAAGTCGCTGCTCGGAATCCCCTACGGGAACTACACCCTCGAGATCGACGACAAGATCGAATCCCCCTCGGTCAACTTCGACGCCCTCGACTGCTGGACCTTCTACGAAGCCTCGCTCGCGATGTCGCGGATGGTGAAGAACCCGCCCTCGCTCTGGTCGCGCGAGGCCTTTCTCCACTACATCGAGCTGGAGCGCTACCGCGACGGACGCTGCACCGGCAGCTACCTCAGCCGCATGCACCACCTCGAGGAAGTCTTCGCCGACAACGAGCGCCGCGGTCTCGGCCGCAACGTGACCGCCTCGCTCGGCGGCGTTCCGGTGCGCCGGGAGATCCGCGAGATGCAGTCCTCGTGGAAAAGCTACCGCTACCTCCGCAGCGATCCTTCGCTGGTGCCCGAAATGGCGAAGATCGAGGCCAAGGTGTCGGCCCTGCCGGTGACCTACATTCCGAACGCCCGCGTCGCCTCGATCGAGTCGAAGCTGGAGGACGGAGACGTTCTCGC
Organism: Verrucomicrobiales bacterium; assembly: GCA_007123695.1. GTDB lineage: Bacteria > Verrucomicrobiota > Verrucomicrobiia > Verrucomicrobiales > DEV007 > Arctic95D-9. The sequence continues at coordinate 273 of SLGN01000335.1, read as the reverse complement.
CGTGGCCACGAACTGGCGCTACGGCTACACCTCCCACGTCGGCCTTGCCAAGCGCGAGGGCTCCACCTGCCGCTTCATGCACGCCACCTCGTCGCGCAGCAAGGGCCGCTGCTGCGTCATCGACTCGCGCATCTCCACCTACCTCGGCGAAAAGAGCACCAACATGGGATTGATCGTGTTCCGCCCGTCCGAGGCGCCGCTGCTCGTCTAGGCGGAAGGGTCAGTGCGTCAGCGCGTAGAAGACGATGTTGATCCCGAGCGGGTAGGCGTACT
>SLGN01000173.1 GCA_007123695.1 Verrucomicrobiales bacterium | reverse complement strand
TGATCAGCACGCAGAGCATGCTGTCGGAAGACGGGCACATCACCGTGGGCCGCACCAACAACAACACCAACGCGCAGGACGACCGAATTCTTTGGTATCAGGACAGCGCCGACACCCCCGGCGGGACTCTGAGCCTGCTCGCGATGGGGGACCTGCGGATCAACACCGCCATCCAGAGCGCGGGCGAGGGCGGGGTCAACCTCGTGGCGGGTTGGGACGGGACAACTGGCTTCGACTTCATCAATGGCACCTTCGACATCGCCCCGATCCTCGCGAGCATGGACACCGACAACCCGAGCGCAGGGTGGGGCGGCGGCTCGGTCTACATCGGCGCGGCCAATGCCCGCACCGGCGTGGCGGTGGGGAGCCGCTGGGGCGAGACGAACATCGTGGGCCACGACCTCGTCATGCGCGGCAGCACGACGATCGGGCACGGCTGGTCCCAGGTGGGCTTCAGCGACAGCGGGGTGGAGTACGAGCTGTCCCGAGTCCACAACGGACTCGTCATCAACGAATGGTGGGGCGCATCTCCGGATGCCCCTGCAAATCCGGTTGGGGGCCTGATTCACGGCAACCCGCAGGGCAAGAACTACATCGAGCTTCTCGGCGGCACCGAGTTCGGCATCGGCGACACGCTCGGCCTCGGCGACAACGCCTTCCGCGGGGCGGGCTGGGGCGCCACCGGGGACATCAACATCCGCCTCAGTGGCAGGGCCGACGCCCGCGGTGGCACCACCTCGAGCTTCGTGCAGATCGGGCACGGGGGCGTGCTGCAGGACGGCAGCCAGTGGAAGCGTGCCCAGGCGGTGACCAACCTCGGCGGCGGTACCATCCCCAGCACGGTGATGAACTCCATGACCACCCGCGACGGCATCACTATCGACCCGGGCGACAACCGCCGCTCCTTCTTCTCCAGCACCTGGCGCACCAACTACGCCGGGGACGCCGCCCGCATCGACGCGAACATCTCCATCGTGGCCGACGGAGACATCCTCTTCATGTCGGCCCGCGACTTCGACGGCACCACCGACATGCTCAACACCAACGTCAACACCTCGGCCTACGCCCTCATCGGGCATGGCGGCCAAGAGAACCAAGGGAGCTACCACGGCGACATCACCGTCATCGCCCACGGGGTGACGGCAGCCCCAACCGGCACGGGCATCAACAACCAGGGGCTCGAGGGGCTCGGCATCCAGATCCTCGGAGGCCGGGGGACCCGCTCCTTTGCCGGCATCGGTCATCTCTCCGGCTACGAGGGCAACCGCCTCAGCGTTTGGGACCAGACGCGAAGCGGCGACATCACCGTGACCGCCACCACCGGGGCGATTCGCCTCCAGGCCCACAACCAAGCGGTCGTGGAGGGCAACCTCAACACCGGCACCCCCATCGGCCCCGACACCATGACTCCGGCTGGAAACGCTTCCGACAACTCCAACCTCGGCAGTTTCGTGCAGATCGGCCATGGCGGCCAGAATTCCTCCCTGCCGGCTGCGGGCGGCAGCTTCATCATGCCCGGCGGCATCAACGTGAACAACATCCTCCCCGACAGTTCCGCTGCCGGACACATCAGCGTCTTCGCCGGGGGAACCTACGTCGATCCGGAGAACGCCGACACGCCCATCGGCCTTCTCGTCCGCGCCGGCAACCGTCGCTGGTTCCACGCCCAAATTGGGCACGGCGGCACGAACCACTTCGCAGAAAGAAGCGTCGTCCAGACCCCCGACTTCGGCGTCGGCGCCGACCTGCCCGCCCTCGGTCCGGATCCCTATGCCGCCCCGATTCTGACACCCTCCACCGGCTTCCACGGCGACATCCGGGTCGAGGCCGACCAAGGCAGCATCATCGCAACGGGCGGGGATGCCTTCCGAGCCGACCGCAGCTGGGGCTGGGGCTTTAACTTCACCAGGGTCGGCCACGGCGGCGACCATGTCCGCGGCGACAAGGGCGGCACCATCACCGTGCTGGCGGGCCAGGGCGCGGGCGCGACGGCGGGGGACATCCGCTTCACCGCAGGGCGGATGCAGCGCGACCACGCCCACCTCGGCCACGGCGGCTACGAGAGCCGCGGAAACATCCTCGGGCCGGACAATTCCGCCGAGATCATCGTCACCGCCTACGGCAGCATCAGCTTCGTCTCTCCCGAAGCCGGAGAAGGCGATGCCCTCGGTCTCTCCGCGGACTACGCGAACTGGTGGTACGGTTCCACCACCTCCGCAGCGGGGTGGAACACCGACAACCGCTGGGTCATGCTCGGCCACGGCGGGCGCAGCAGCGTCACGGAAATGCCCAACCGCCAGGACATCACCGTCACCTCCGGGACCGGCGACGTTGGCAACGCCGACGGCGATCCCGCCACCGGGGGCATTCTCTTCGTCGCCGGCAACGACAACCGCGACTTCGCTCATCTCGGGCACGGGGGCTACGTCTCCAGCGCGAACAATGATCGCGGCTTCACCGGCGACATCACCATCAATGCCCTTGGCGGAGGCATCGTCTTCGACGCCAGCGTGATCGGGAAGCAGGCCATCGTGCGCACCACGGGTCGCTCCATCGACGGAGTAGGCAACGCCGTCGCCGTCGCCGAGGCTCGGGGCGCCGGCATCGAGGCCTACGCCCAGCTCGGCCACGGGGGCTACGCCTCGCGAGGGATCCACCAGGGCGACATCACCATCAACGCCTGGGGCGGCATCGAGTTCCTCGGCGCTCCGGCCAGCGAGGTTACTTCCCACACCGTCACCGACCCTGTCATCGGCGCCGCCCTCGAGGCGGGCACCTTTGTCTGGGTGAATCTCGGCGGGACGCGCGAGATCCAGTCTACCCACGCGTCGGCCTTCGACATGCCCGCGCTCGTTTCCGATATCGTTCCGGGCACCGTCCGCATCGAGCTGAGCGACGGGAGCGTGATCACCGACGTGGTGCGGACCACTTCCGACGACCAGCGCAGCGACCCGACGGGCGGAGACCCGGACGCGGGGCTCTTCCTCGACGGGGAGAAGATCGGCGACATCTACTACGACTTCGGCATCGTGCGCATCCAGAAGGACGGAACGCCCGGCTCGGTGCTGCCCGCAGGGGTGGAGTTCGTGCAGGCGACCTTCCAGACCTCGCAGGGCCTCAAGGAGCGGGCCTACGTCCAGCTCGGCCATGGCGGCTACGACGCCGACGGGCCCAACAACAAGGCCAACGACCTCCTCAGCGCCTCCGGCAACATCGACATCCGCGCCGGGGGCGACATCCGCTTCCAGGCGGGATCCCACCACCGCAGCTACGCCCAGCTCGGCCACGGCGGCTTCGACAACCGCGGGGTGAAGTTCGGCGACATCACCATCGACCACATCGACCCCGGCAATCCGCTCGGGCAGGTCGGGGGGCTGCGCTTCCTCGCTGGCCACGACGGGCACCGCCAGCGCGACCGCGAAGTCGCCGCCATGCTCGGGCACGGCGGGCACAACGCCCACGGCAACTCCTTCGGCAACATCTTCGTGCGCGGCACCCAGGACGCCGACGGCATCGGCCTGCTGCTGAAGGCGGGAACCCACAACGACTCCTTCGCCATGGTCGGCCACGGAGGCCGCAGCTCGCGCTCCGGCACAGGGGACGGCGACCTCTCCTTCGGCCTCAACGGAGACATCGACATCCAGGTCACCGGCGACGTCAGCCTGGTGGCGGGCACCTTCACCAACATCAATCCGGACTGGCGCGACGACGGACGCAACTTTGCGATGATCGGCCACGGTGGCTGGGACGTAGATCCCTCGAACAACAACACCGACAACTTCGGTCAGGTCGCCTTCGATCCGAGCCTGCCGGTCGGCACCCTCGGGGCCGGGGACGGCAACTGGGGCCACTTCGGCGACATCACCGTGCGCACCACCGCCGGGGACGTCCACGTCATGGGCGGCAGCACCATTCCGCTCGGTGACCGGCGCGATCGGGAGGGCGAGGTGCTTCCCATTGTCACCAACATCGACGAGAGCTACCTCGTCAGCCACGGCGACGGCAAAGGCCGCTTCCATTGGTCTCAGATCGGCCACGGCGGCTACGCCACCAGCGGCGACCACCACGGCAACGTCACCGTCGTCGCCGAGAGCGGCAGCGTCCATGTCGTCGGCGGCATGCTCACCAACGATAACTCCGCCGAGAAGGTCAACTACGCCCAGATTGGCCACAGTGGAGGCGACGCCCGCGGCCATCTCGGTCGCAGCGACAACGTCATCCGCGTTCACGCCCTCGGGGCGACCGGAGATATCCTCGTCGCCGGCGGCGGCGGCAACCGCAACCATGCCCAGATCGGAAACGGCGGTCCCGTCTTCCGCGGAACCCATCTCGGCGACATCGAGGTTTACGCCGGGCGCGACATCCACCTGCGGGGTGGCGTTGCCCTTGAGCGCGTCGTCACCCGGGTCGGGGAATACCAGGACATGTTCGGCACCAACGGGGGCGCTGCCAACGACATCGGGGAATTCAACCACTATTGGGGCGCGAACGGCCTCGGCTACGTCATGATGGACCAGGCTGCCGCCGCCGGCGGAGGGGCCAGGACCAAGCTCATCGGCAAGGAGATCCAGCCCGGCACGGTGCAGTTCCGCCTTGCGGTGGCACTGGCCGATGGTCTCTTCGATCCGAACAAAGCGCCCGAATACATCGACGACGGCGCCGGCAACATCGTCGCGAGCGGCGATCCCACGACGGTCGTCGGCAGCATCGACTACGCCACCGGCGAGATTGTCTGGAACGTCGCCATCATCACCGACACCCAGGACGTGCCCGACCTCTTCGTCAACTACGACCACGTCACCGGTGTCCGCAACGACGCCATCCGCGCCTACGCCATGATCGGCCACGGCGGCCATGCGACGAATTCGCGCACCGAAGCCCATCCCGAGGCCCATCCCGTCCATGGAACCCCCGGCTTCGTCAACCGCGGCCATTCCGGCAACATCGACATCCGCGCCGGGGTCAATGCCTCCGGCGAGTTCACCGGCAACGGCGGCTCCATCGTCGCCCGTGCGGGCAACGACCAGCGCACCTACGTCCTTGTCGGCCACGGCGGCGACGACAGCAGCGCCCCGGTCGGCCATGCCTACTCCGGCAACATCAATGTCAGAGCCGACGGAGGAATCACCTTCCGGGGAGGGGGCGGCCTCGTTGACAACCAGTACACCGCCTTCAACTTCTACGGCGCCTCCGGCGCCGAGGTCGCTTCGGTCACCGCCGCCTCCAATGCCGTCGGCGCCCTCGGCGCCACGCCGATCAGCGGCGACACCCGCTCCTTCTCCGGCCTCAGCGATATTCTCTACGCCTTCGCCCAAATCGGGCACGGCGGACTCGCCACCCACGCCAATGGGCAGACGAGCGACGCCCTCAGCAACAACGCCATCAAT
>SLGN01000324.1 GCA_007123695.1 Verrucomicrobiales bacterium | reverse complement strand
TGGAGTGGTGGAGTGGTGGAGTGGTGGAGTGGTGGAGTGGTGGAGTGGTGGAGTGGTGGAGTGGTGGAGTGGTGGAGTGGTGGAGTGGTGGAGTGGTGGAGTGGTGGAGTGGGGGAGTGGTGGAGTGGTGGAGTGGTGGAGTGGTGGAGTGGTGGAGTGGTGGAGTGGTGGGGACTCGGATCATTCGCGCAGCAGGGCGAGCAGGTCGTCGGCGGAGAGGCGGGCTTCGGCGTCGTCGCTGTCTGAAAGGAGTGAGTCGGCGAGTTCGCGCTTGCGGTGGTGCAGCTGCACGATCTTTTCCTCGATGGTGTCTCGCGCGACGAGGCGGTAGATGGTGACGGGCCGGGTCTGGCCGATGCGGTGGGCGCGGTCGCTGGCCTGGTCCTCGGCGGCGGGATTCCACCAGGGGTCCATGTGGACGACGTAGTCGGCGGCGGTGAGGTTGATGCCGAAGCCGCCGGCCTTGAGGGAGATGAGGAAGGCGTCGCCCTCGCCTCGCTGGAAGGCGTCGATGGCCTGCTTGCGGCGGCCCGCCGGGGTGGAGCCGTCGAGGTATTGGTAGCGGACCGATTTTTCGTCGAGGGCCCGCCGCACGATCTGGAGGTGGTCGACGAACTGGCTGAACACGAGCACTTTGTGCCCGCCATCGACGAGTTCGTCGAGGATTTCGATGAAGGCGGCGAGCTTGGCTCCGCCGATGGAGGCGCCGAGCTTGGGATCGACGAGGGCGGGGTGGCAGCAGGCCCGGCGCAGGCGCGTCAGCTCGGCGAGGATGCGGATCATGGCACGCTCGCCGGCGTCTTGGAGTTCGGCGACGGCGCGGCGGCGGACCGCTTCGTAGAAGGCGCGCTCGTCGGGTCCGAGATCGACGTGCAGGGTGACTTCGGTGCGTTCGGGCAGGTCGCGCAGCACTCCCGATTTGAGCCGCCGCAGGAGGAAGGGCCGGATGAGCCGGCGCAGGCGCCCGCGCGCCGCCGCGTCTTCGTCTCGCTCGATGGGATCGGCGAAACGGCGGCGGAAACGCTCCCACGAGCCGAGGTAGCCCGGCAGAATGAACTGAAACAGGGTGTGGAGTTCGGCGAGGCGGTTCTCCACCGGGGTCCCGGTGGTGGCGAGGCGGAAGCGTCCGCGCAGCTTGCGGGCGGAGGCGGAGCGGCGGGTGGCGCTGTTCTTGATGGCCTGGGCTTCGTCGAGGACGATCACGTTCCAGTCGACGGCGGCGAGGGCCTCCTCTTCGCGGGGCAGCAGTCCGTAGGTGCAGAGAACGAGGTCGCGCGGGCCGAGCCCGGCGAGGAGGGCGGCGCGGTCGCCGGATTCGCCGAGGACCACGGGGTTGAGCGAGGGGGCGAAGCGCAGGGTCTCCTCGAGCCAGTTCGCCGCGACCGAGGTCGGGGCGACGACGAGCGAGGGGCCGGATGCGGCGGTCTCGAGGAGCAGGGCGAGGGTCTGGACGGTCTTGCCGAGGCCCATGTCGTCGGCGAGGCAGGCCCCGGCGCCGGCTCGGGCGAGGCGGCTGAGCCATCGGTAGCCGTCGAGCTGGTAGGGGCGGAGCTCGGCATGGAGTCCGGTCGGCGGGTCGGGACGGTGGTCGCGGGCGGAGCGCAACTGCTCGATGCAGGCGCGCCAGGCGGAAGGGTCGCCGCCCGGATCCTTCCCGGCCTTCTCCACGAATTCTTCGAGGGCGGCGGCGGCGAGGGTGGGCACGCGGATTTCCTCGCCCTTGCCCGGCTGCGAGAGCGCCTGGAGGTCCTCGATCTGCCGCTGGAACTCCTCGGTCAGGGCGACGAAGCGGTTGCGGTCGATTTCGACGAAGCCGGGGCGTTCGGAGGCGGCGGAGAGTTCGAGGAGGCGGCGCATCGAGAGCACGAGCCCCTCGTCGAGCTCGATTTCGCCGGACAGGGAGAGCCAGTCCTCGCCGCCCCCGAGGCGCAGGGACGCATCCTCGGCGTCGATGGTGCGGAAGACGCGAAAGGTCTCGCCTTCGGGCCATTCCAGCACGACTTTGGGCTCGTCGTCTCCCTTTTCGGCCTTCTCCGCGCCTGCGGGGGCGGGCGCTTCGCCAATCCAGAGCTGGAGGTCGCGCAGCGTCTCGAGGGCGTCTTGGGGGGATTCGAGCTTCCACTGCCAAGGATCGGGGGATTCGCCGCGCCGCCGCGCCAGCGCGGGCACGGAAGAGGCGACGGCGTCGGCGCGGGCCTTTTCCGTCGCGAGTTCGCGTGTGGCCTGGACTCGCTCGCCCCCGGCCATGCCGAAGACGATCTCCTTGCCCGAGCCGGGGGGGTAGGCGAAGTCGCAACCGGGAATGGGTCTGACGACGAGGGTGGCCCGCAGTCCGCCGCCCTCGGGCACGAGCTGCAGCCGCGGGATCGCGTCGCCCGCGACGCTGACCAGGTCGCCCGCGGCGCCGAGACCCTCGAGCGAGCTTTCGGCGCCGATCTCGAGGTCGGCGGCGAGGGCGGACACGGCGCCCATGAAGCGGCCCTCGGCCGAGGCGGGGAAGGTGAGCGATTCGGCGCCGTCGAAGACTCGCGCGAGTTCCTCGACGGTTTTTGGGATTTCGTAGACGATGCAGCGGTCGGGACCGTCGGGCACGACGGCGGCGTCGGCGGTGCCGGGGGCGATTCGGGGAACGAGCCGCGCGGCGACCCGTTCGCCCTCGGTCGCGCCGATTTCGACCCGGACCCTCCCCTTCTGCACGGCTAGAGGACGGGTGGCCTTTTCGTCGGAAAAGACGAGCGGGTGGCCGACGAGGTCCAGCAGGACGGCGGGCGAGCGCAGCTCGTAGACGTCGCGTCCGCTCCATCCCCGCCGCTTGCTGAAATGCCGGGCGACGGAGCGGTCCTGGTCGGTCATCGAGGCGATCTTGTCGGGCTCGTCGAAGAGGCGCTTGGGCGAGACCTTGCGTCCCCGGCCAGCCCGGCCCGATGCGGAGACGGTGCGCTCGATGGCGGAGAGTTCGAAGCGGTATGCCACGGGCTGGTCGGGGGCCGCGTCGTCGTCTCCCGCGGATCCGGCGTTGCCCTTCTGCACGCGCGCGCGGGCCGATTCCTCCAGCTCGTCGAGATCGTCGAGGAAATGAGCGTCGAGAAATGCTTCGATATCGTCGTATTCGTTGACGGGACTGCGGGGGCGGTGCTCCTTCAAGCGCAGGATCCAGACGAACTCCCGGCGTTGCTCGGCCTTCTTCCGCGCCGCCGCCTTGTCGCCGCCGCGTCGTCCGAACCGCTCGGCGATGGATTCGACCGCCTTGAGACGGGCCTCCCAAGGCTCGGGCGGCCGCAGCTTGTCGGAGAAGATCGACATCCCTTCGAGGCCGCGGCGTCCCGAGAAGTCGGCGGCGCGGGCGCGGGCCGCGTCGTCGTTCCGGAGCGAGGCAGCGAGGGCACCGGCCTCGGCGGCGATCCAGTCGTATCCGTTCCCGGCGGCACGTTCGGCGAGCGAGTCGAGGAGCTTGGCGTGAGTGTCGAGGACTTTCGGCGAGCTGCCCTCGACGCGCTCGGCGATGGCGGCGAAGAGATCCTGCAGCGATGGCTCCCGATCCTGGCGTCGAAACGGGGTGTGGACGGAAACGCCGGTCGAGTCGCCGCCGCTGAAGCGATCGGCAATGCGCCGGCCACAGGCCGCCAGCGGCGCCAGCTCGGTCTCGTCGAGCTCGGCGCACCATTGGCCGATGCGCTGCGCGTCTTCGAGATCGCGGGTGCCGCCCCGCAGGCAGAGGGCGAGCGCGTGCAGCGGTCCGCCCAGCCAGCGGGGCGCGAGCTTGCGCCGACGGGTCTGCTTCTTTTCGATGGCGACGCTCTCCTCGAAGGTGGCCACGGCCTCGTCGAGACAGCCCTTGGCAAAGGCGAGGCAGCCTTCCAGCATCCTCGCATCGGCGAGGATTCGGGTTTTTTCCGGGGACAGCGGCCCTTTGGACGGCCCCGCCATGGCGCGCAGCATTTCGACGAGTTCGAGCACCTCGGCCTCCTCCGCCCGCAGGAAATGGACGGTGGCGGCGAGGACGACGATGTCGGCGCTGGGCTCCATTCTCCCGAAGGCTCGCCAAGCGGGGAGGGGAGGCCGCAGCGAGATTGCCGCATCGACGAGGTATTCACGCAGTCCCCGCGCCTGCAAGTCCGGAGACAGCTCGGCGAAGCGCTCTGCAGGGAGATGTTCGACGAGGAAGGCTAGGCAAAGGGAAGATCCGATCGTCCGCAGGCCCGAGGATGTGCGGATCTGCCGGACGAATTTTTCGGCCTCTTCGAAACGGCCCGTGTGGACGAGAAGCTCGAGGCGGATCTGGAGCTTCACCATTTCGCCGGGGTAGTGGTAGTACGAGTTGAAGTAGAAGGAGCATTTGAGCTCGTAGTTCGCGAGGGCCTCGGCCCGGGGGCGGTGAACCGGATCGGCGAAGGCGGCGCCGAAGACGGCGGAGCGTATCATGGGATTGAGAATCCATCCGCCGGTGTCGCGCAGGGCGAGATCGCGTGCGGCGAGGCGCGGCAAGATCGCCTGGATGTCCTTGAGCCGGAAGCCGCTGCCGGCCCAGCCCTGGCGGATGCGGCGGGCCTCGGCCATTCTTGTAAGGACTCGCGTCGGGGAGGACGCCATGTGATGCATCGCGAGCGCGAGGAGGACTTCGACTTCCTCCGGTGTCAGGTCGGCGATGACTCCGCCGCCGCTGTCGGGAAGGGGCGATTTTGGAGCGGGCTCCGGGCTGCGACTGCGTGGGCGGGGGGATGAAGGGTCGGAAGGCATGCGCTCCCCCGAATCAACGGAATTTCGTCCGCCGCGCAAGCCGCTTGCGCGCCTGCGGCGCGGATGGGGTGGGCGGGGTGCAGGAAGAAATTGCCCGGTCAACGGAGAATTCCGTCCATGCTTCGCGCACGGACCGTCCGGATTGTTTGTGTACGACATCGCTCCGGGTTGGGGATCTGGTGGCGACGGGGTTCGGGTGGTGTCGCTCGTTTCTCGCTAGACTATGGGCTACCTCTCAGCTCGCTGATGCGTCTCGACCGCGAGCAGCAGGTCGAGGCCATCGTCCAGACACTGGCCGAAGCGCTCCGTGCGGAAGGCCGCAACCAAGGCCGCGCGGAAGGCGAACGCCTGCTGACCCAGCGCCTACTGGAGCGAAAGTTCCCTCGTGTGGCCGAGCAAGTCGCTACCAGGCTGGAGACGCTCGACGAATCGTCGCTGCTGGCATTCGGCGAGGCGCTGCTCTTCTTCGAAACCGAAGCGGACTGCCTTGGCTGGTTCGAGGGCGAGTGACCGGGGTGCAAGACTGGGTCGATTCAAGGCGGGTGGCTTGGCAAATGCCCACCCGCCAGGCCGGACACGGCGTGGATTTCCATTTCCAAAGGCAAGGGTGGCATACGCGGTGCCATCCGGCGTCCCTGCCCAGCCCGCATT
>SLGN01000643.1 GCA_007123695.1 Verrucomicrobiales bacterium | reverse complement strand
GCCAGTCTCAAGGGCGGCGGCGACGATGAGCGAGTCCCAATGCGAGATCTGGAAGCGGAGATGGAGGGCGAGGGCGGTCTGGAAGGTGTCCACCGTCAAGGGAGCGACGGGCAGCCGTAGCCATTCGGCAAGCCACTTGCGCTCATTCTCCTGGCTCAGGTTCAGCTTTTCCGGGTGCCTGGCCGACACGACGAACTCGTTCAGCACCTGAACCGAAAGATGCAGGCCGCGCCCCAGCATCAGTTCACGTGCGATGACGGTTTTCCGATCGAGAGGAGTCCTCTCGTTCGCCGCGTAGACGAGCACGTTGGTGTCAACGAAGGCGTTCGGCGTAGATTTCATCGCGGGTCAAGGGGACGAGAGGGCTGTCCCGGGAGGTCGCGCGGGCGTCGGCCTCCGCGTAGAGCCGCTGCAGGGCTTCCACTCGCTTCATGTGGTCGTCATCCGTGTCGCCTTTCGCAAAAGCCCCGAGGTACTCTCGCACCACCGCGCTGACGGAGGTGCCTTCCTTCGCCGCACGGACGCGGGCTTTGCGGTAGGTCTCGTCGTCGATCTTGAGGGTAATGTTTTTCATGGCTGTGCAGCACAGTAACTGTGTCGATCCCTCCGGTCAAGGGTGGCGGGAGGGGGACGACTTCACACGGCGAGTCCGTTCGGCGAGCTTTTCCAGCCAGCGGGCCATGGGGATGAAGACGGGGCCATCGTCCGAAGGCACGGTTTCGTCCTCGTAGACCCACCAGCCGCCGGCGATCTCGGCGAGGGCGCGGCATTCTCGGCTGAAGCGGATGTTGTATTCTTTGCCGACTCCACTCGAGCCTTCGTCGCACCATTTCCACACGTCGAACTCGAGATCAACGAGCCAGGTGGCGCAGGCGAAATCCTCCGAGTACTCCAGCATCTTGTAGCGGAGCAATTCGCGGGCGAGGTCCGCGCGGGTGGGGGAGGGTTCGGTGGAGTCGTTCATCCCAGGGCCATGTTCAGAGGCGGTGGATAAGCCGAACGCTTTCGGGGATGGCGGTCTCGTCCACGGTGACTTCGTAATTGTCGAAGGAGCGAGGGACATCGACTCCGGCCTTGCGCTCGATGCGCACTGCGTCAAGGAGCCGGTGGCTCGGGGCACCGCCGAGCTGGGAGTCGTGCTCGAAGACGAGGAGGCCGCGCGGGTTCATGCTCCCGGCGGGGCGGGCGGCGGACTGGTCGAACTGGAAGGCGTTCTCCAGCGCGACGAAGAGCAGCTCGCGGTCGTCGTCGGAGAAGCCGGTCTGCGCGGCAAGGAAGGGGTTGATGAAGCCGTGACAGCGGTAGAGGGCGTAGGGCACGGTGAACTTGCGGCCCATGGTGCGGTTGTCGCCGGATTGCTTCTCGGCCTCCTTTTCTGTGGTCACCGCCATGCGGGTGACTGCGTGCTCGGCGGAGACGATGCGGTCGATGGAACGTGAGAAGGAAAGCTGGACTGGGCCGCGGACTTGGCCGCAGTTCACGTCGGTGGTCATGACGGCACCGAAGGCACGGATGTCGTAGAAATTCTTGCACATCCATTCGCGGGCGAGGTCACGTTGCTCCTGCTTTGCCTTCTTCGGGTCGAGCTCGAGCGCTTCGTAGGCACGGGCGTGCTGGTGGTTGAGGATGGCTTTCTCCCGGACGTAGATGTCGCAGCCTGGCGCCTCGGACTTCGTGAGCTGCACGAAATTCCGGATCTTGCGCTTGAGCATGACATCGGTGGCGATGCCTTGCCCGGTCTCGGGGTCAAGGCGTGGCAGGTTCCCGGCGTCGGGGTCGCCGTTGGGGTTGGCGTCCTTGCAGTCGAAGAGGTAGACGAAGTCGTAGCGATTCATGGGTGGGGTCGTTGGGGTGGATGTTTGGGATTGGTTTTGGCGAGGGGGTGATTCGGGGACAAAACTTCAGCTTTCGGCAGTGGCTGCTGCTTCAGCTTCAAGGGCCTCTCCGCCTTCGTCTTCGCTGGCGGTCTTCGCGAAGAAGGCCTGGCGCTGGTGGTAGTAGCCGATCGCGAAGAGACCCTGTTGTTCGAGGGTGAGATGGCTCGGATAGCCGGAGAGCGGATCGTGGATCGCCTGGACGAGGCGCTCGCGGTTCACCTTGCGTCCGCCCTCGAGCTTGGCGAGGTGGTGCTGGTAGGTGCGCAAGATGCGGGGGAAGACGGCCCCCGGCGTCGCCGAAGCGCTGCTGTAGAACCGGTCGCGGATGCCGGCGTTTACTTTGCCGAGGGCGTCTTCTTGGGTCTTCTCCAAGGCGGCGAAGAGGCGTCCAAGGAGGTAGGCGGGTTCGGTGCGGGTAGGGTCGAGGCTCATGGGGATGGCTTGTTGGAAGTTGCGGACGAGGACCGCTTTCAGGATGGATGCTTTGAGGTAGTTGACCGGATCGTTGGCACGCAGGCGGTTGAGGACGCTCTGGTAGAGCGCCATCGGATAGGCCGTGCCCGCGAGGATGGCTTGTAGCAACTGCCCGCTGAGGAGCGGCGAGATCGCCTTGCGCTCGCGGGCGGTTTGGTCGAGGAGGCGGATGGCGGAGGGGAACTCGGGTTCGTTGTCGAAGCTGCGCTTCAGGCGCAGGGCCTCGTAGTGGGCGCTGAGCCGCTCGAAGAGCTCTCCGAGGGTGCCGACCTGCCAGAAGCGCACCGCGAGGCGGGTCACGTTGCCGCTGAGCCCGAGGATGTAGTATCGGGTGTGCGGGTCGTCGCCGAGCTGCTCGACGGCGGCGCCCCCGCCTCGCCGAAGCAGGTTGAGGAAGGCGGCGAGCCTCTGGGCAAGGAGGGGATCCTCGGCCAGCTCGACGGACGCCGACTCGGCGCTCTCAAGCTGGCCGCCGAAGAAGGAGGCGAACACAGACTCGGCCACGGTTTCGCGCTCGGTCCAGAAGGCGACGGTGGTGTCGCCGACGGTGATGCGATGTCGGCGCGATTGCGGGCCGGAGAGGAGGGCGTTGAGGGCGTTGCAGTATTGGAAGGTGGCACGCTCGGAGACGGGAGAGTTGTAGCTTTGGTCCTTACTATAGGAACGAAAGCTGTGAGGTTCGAACGAAGCTAGTTTGGCTCCGCCTGCGGCAGCGCCGTTCACGCCTTTGATGGGCGGGTCATGCAGGCGGGCGACCGGGGACTCGATTCCGGTGACGAGGCAGGGAGCGGTGACCTTTTCCTCTCCATCGCCGGCCTGGGACTGCGCGGCCCACCAGTCTTTGAAGGCCTTGCGCTCGTGGACGAAGCCGCGCTCGGGCAGGACGCGAAACACGCCGAAACCGGTGGCGGCGAAGTCGTCGAGGGCTGCGCTCCAGTCCTGCGCACGATCAGGCGTCCACTGCTCAAGGAAGCGGCACACCGCCGCATAGGCAGGATCGTCGATGGCACGCTCAATGGCGAGGTGGTGCGCGCGCGACGCTTCAAATGTGAGGGCGGCCCGAGCCTTTTCCTTGGCGGCTTTTTCGGGATCTTTGTCGGGCTTTTTGTAGCCGAGCAGGTAGGCGGAGTTGTCCCAAAGGGTGCAGGGATTGATTCCTTGTCCGGGTGGCTTGCTGTCGCCGGGCACGAGGATCGGCCTTGCGGTCTGACGGGTGCGGACCTGACCGCTCTTGGTTGTCTCGGATTCGGTTGCGCGAGCGTCCTCGATGGCATGGAGGCTGCCGTCGGGGTTTAGGGCGACGCAAAAGGTGATGCGCTGCACCGAGTGCCCCGGCGTCGGCAGGTCGTAGGCGGGATCGTCCGCGAGTCGCTCGAAGAGCTGGTTGAGGGCCTGGAGGATCATGGCGGGTCAGGCGATGGCTTCGTGGAAGGGTGGCACCTCGACGACGCCGTCGCGCATCTCGGCGCGGAAGAAGCGGGCGGTGGTGTCCTTGACCTTCTTGGTCTTGGGGTCCTGGTCGAAGGCGATGTCGTGGAGCATGAAGCCGAAGTCGCGGTCGCGCTCGTGCGCGGCGAGCTTGCAGGGCGGGGGATCGCCGCCGGGTTCGACGAGGGAGAAGAAGGCCGGGAACTCGCGCGTGCCGAGGTAGGGATGGTGGAAATACTGCCCCTTGTGGGCGCGACGGTTGAAGATGTCGAGGTGCTTGCCCTCGGGCTCGGAGGCGTCGAGCAGGTCAAAGTGGGCTTCAATGAGGTAGGCGACATCGCGCAGCACGAGCGAAGCGCGTTGCTGGCGCTCGTCCTCGATGAGGAGACCGGGGCGTGCGGGTTCTTCCCCGGACATCGCCTTTTTCGACGGAGCCGACATCTTCTTGCCCACTTCGTTGCGCCGGATCGAGACGAGGCGGACCGGCTTGAGGACGTGGATGCGGTCGATGACCCAGCGGATCTGGGGTTTCCAGTAGATCGCCTCGAGGACGCCGCGTGCGGCGGAAGGGGTGATGAGGTCGTAGGAGACGCGCTCCGCCTTCATCTCGGGTCGGGTGAAGCAGGCGAAGTCGCCCCAGACGTGGAGTTTGATGCCGTAGGCCATGGTGAAAAAGATCAAACGAAGTGGAGAAACAGGTCGGTTTGACGCCGGGATTGGAGCGGGAACTGCAATAATGAAAACTGCTCAAAAAAATACCAAATGGCAAACCTTTTTGTTCCGGGTTGCGGAGGTCGCTACTCTCGAACGTGCCACGAATCGTCGAAAGCGACGTCCGGTTTCAAGCTGGCTTGTCCCGTTGGTGCCGCTAGGCGCCGTCGCGCCCATAAAAAAGGGCTTCGAGGTCTGGGTCCGGATCGTTGAAATTTGCAGGGACCGAGAATTCGCCTCGGCACAAGCCGAAAGGTCTGCTCGGCTCGACGGAATCAGCTGGGAGAACGACGGCGACAACGTTGCCATCCTCTGTGATGGCGATCGACTCGCCCCGCCGGAGGCGCTCCAGAACATCGGGCGAAATTCGGCAATCCTGTAGATCGATGGTTTGCATGGTTCCTTCCCCGCACGGATTGGGCTGAGAGTAGGCTTCATCTCGGATCAAGAAAAGCTCAAAAGGGATTCGGCGGCCGGATCAGACAATCGTGTCGCAAGTCGCCGTATCGGCGTCGGGATGCGGGTGCAGCCCGAAATCCAAGGAGTAGTGGAGATCGCTGTTGAGGAAGAAGAACCTCTCCTCGTGCGCCGGGAGCAAAATGCCTGCGTCGCGGAGCCGCAGGTGCTGGGGACGCGGGATCGTCACGGTGTAGCGCTGGAGCTTTCGCGCCAGGACCCGGAGCCGCGTGGGGTCGTGGGTGTCGCGCACTTCCCGCCAAAGCGACTTGCCCCTTTCACCGTAGGGGATGACCACGGGCTCTGTGTAGCTGTCGTCGATCAGCTTGAACTGCTCGGCGCAGGTGAGGAAGCGGAATCCCAGCAAGATCTCACGTGCGGCCTCTTCCGGACTGAGATGGGCGGGGCGCTTGCCCAGATCGGGCCAGCATTCGAGGATGCCCT
>SLGN01000733.1 GCA_007123695.1 Verrucomicrobiales bacterium | reverse complement strand
GTCGTGCCGCAGAGCCCGAAGCCGTGAGAAAAGAGCCCGCTCCAGTATTCGCGCGAGCGGGTGTCCGGCCCCTTGCCGAAGCCCTCGCCCCACCAGTCCTCCCCGGCGTCGTCGCCGTGGGCGTAGTGGGTGTTGCGGAAAAACCACGAGGCGAGGGCGCGGTCCTCGTCGCTCTCGGCGGCGCGCCCGGTGGCCCGCTCGTATTGCTCGGCCTGCGTTTCGAAAAGGCGGGGAAAGCGCGACATCGCCAGCTCGCCCGGATACCAGGGGTGGTCGGTCCCGATCTGGGCGTCGCCGCTGCCGGCGCGAAGCGATGCCGACGGGTTCGAAAGGAGGAGGACGGCAAGGACGGCGACGGGGATCGGGGGCTTCATCTGGCGAAATCGGAAATCGGGGGGGGCAGGACTGCGGCATCGATGCGGGCCGATGCGGACCCTTGCGAGCCTACGGTGCTTCCCGGCGGCGGCTCAACCAAAAAAAGTTCCCTCTTGCCCTCGGCGCTCCCTCGGGGCGAAGGTATCGCAGCGTCGCCCGGAAAGCCCGCAATGCCCTTCGATCCTCCCGACCGGTCCCCCGAGACCCCGAACGAATGGGGAATCCTCGTGATTCTCTCCTTCTTCTTCGCCCTGTTCCTCCTCGTCGAAATCGCCCGCGACTTCGAGGTTCCAAAACTGGCGGCGCCCTTCTTTCTCCTTTCGTGGATCCCCTTGCTGGTGCTGCACGAGTTCGGCCACGCCTTCGCCGCGCGCCTGCTCGGCTGGAGGGTGGACCGGGTCTGCATCGGATCCGGCCGCACCCGTCTGGAGCGCCGCCTTTTCGGCATGAGGGTCGAATTCCGCACCCTGCCCCTCTCCGGCTTCGTCTCGCCCCGGCCCGTCGATCTCCGCCATCCCCGGCTCAAGCAGTGCCTCGTCTACGCCGCCGGACCCGGCGCCGAGCTGCTCGCCGTCGCCCTCGCCGTCCTCCTCGTCGGATCCGAGACGCTGCTGTCGCGCTCCTTCCAGCCCGGCATCGTCGCGGTGCAGAGCTTCTGCGTCGCCGCCCTGCTCGGTGCCGCCCTCAATCTCCTCCCCCTCACCCACCGCGTCGAGGGCGGGCGGGCCTGGTCCGACGGACTCGGCATGATCCTCTGCTGGCGCATCACCGACGACGAATTCCGGAGACTCCGCGATGGAACGCGCCCGCCGTCGCCGTCGCACGGGCTTTCCCCTTGAAAACGCTCTCTTGGATCTTTCGGATCGTGATCCGCAGTCGGGCCTCTTCCTTGGGCAGCACGAAGCGTCGGCACATACGAAGAGCGAATCGGCCATCCCCGAACATCGTGGAACCCGCGCTTGCCGAGGGATGACCGAAGGAACCCGACGTCGATGCCGGGCCTGCATTTTCCTGCTCTTCCTCCTTGCCCCGCCGCCCATCCCGATGCATCCCTGAAGGCGTGATCTCCCTCGCCGAGACGGCCTTCGGCCCCCAACCGCTGAGCACCTTCGCCTCCGAGTTCTTCGGAAAGGCCGGGGCGCTCTCGCGGCTTGGCGACTTCGAATACCGGCCCGAGCAGCAGCAGATGGCCGTGGCCGTGGCCCGGGCCCTCGAGGAGGAGCGGCCCCTCGTCGTCGAGGCCGGCACCGGCGTGGGCAAATCCCTCGCCTACCTCGCCCCCGCCGTGCGCAAGGCCCTCGACGAGGGGCGCAAGGCCGTCGTCTCGACACACACCATCAACTTGCAGGAGCAACTTGTCGGCAAAGACCTGCCATTGCTCCAGTCCGTCCTCGGCGAGCCCTTCCGCGCGCTGCTGCTCAAAGGGCGGCGCAACTACCTCTGCCCCCTGCGCCTCCAGATCGCAATGTCGGGCGGGGCCGAGCTGTTCACCGCCTCCGAGCTCGAGGAGCTGAAGCAGATCTGGGAATGGGCCGAAAAGACGAAGGACGGCACTCTCAGCGACCTCGGCTTCGAGCCCGCCCCCCGGGTCTGGTCGCAGGTCTGCAGCGAGAGCCACGCCTGCACACCGAAGCGCTGCGCCGGATCGGGCCACTGCTTCTACCAAGAGGCACGCAAGCGCCTCGCCGACGCCCACCTCGTGGTGCTGAACCACACCCTCTTCTTCACGCTGCTCAACGGGCAAAGCGAGTTCAACGAAGGCGGCGAGGGATTTCTCTTCGCCAACGACTTCCTCGTCTTCGACGAAGCCCACACCCTCGAGCAGATCGCGGCACGGCAGCTCGGCCTCTCCCTGACCCAGGGAGGGATCAAGTTCGACCTGCACCGCCTCTTCAACCCCAAGAACAAGAAGGGCCTTTTCCAACTGACTGGAGACAGTGAGGGACGCCGACTCACCATGGCCCTGCTCGATGAAGTCGACGACTTCTTCCAGTCCGTCGAGGGCCGCTGCCGCTGGGGCGACTACGGCCGCGAATTCCGGGTGCGTGAACCCGAACTCGTCGAGGACACCCTCGGTTCCGGACTCATCGAGGTGAGCCGCCGCGCCCGCGCCGTCGCCGACCTCGCCACCGAATCGGTGAAATCCGAGCTCGGCGAACTCGCCCGCCGCCTCGCCGACTGCCGCGCCGCTCTCGGCACCTTCCTCGACCAGCGCGACGACGGCATGGTCTACTGGGTGGAGAAAAACGAGTGCGAATCCCTCAGCCTGAACGCCGCCCCCGTCGATGTGGCCGAGCTGCTGCGGCCCGTCTTCTTCGAGCGCGAGCGGCCCTGCGTCTTCACCAGTGCGACCCTCGGTGTCGGGGACAGGGACCTCGGCTACTTCCGCCGCCGCGTCGGGGCCGGCGAGGTCGAAGCCCTCCGGATCGGCAGCCCCTTCGACTACGCCCGCCAGATGCAGATCCATCTCGTGCGCACCATGCCCGACCCCAACGACCGGGCCTACGAGGCGGCTCTGGCGAAATGGATCCGCCACTTCATCCGCAAGAGCGGCGGCCGGGCCTTCGTCCTCTTCACCAGCTACAAGCTGCTCCAGCGCATCGCCGGCGAACTCGGCGACTTTTTCCGCACCGAGGGCATCCGTCTGCTTGTGCAGGGCTCGGGCGCCTCGCGCAACCAGCTCGTAGCCGACTTCAAGGAGGACGAAACCAGCGTTCTCTTCGGCACCGACAGCTTCTGGACCGGCGTCGATGTGCCAGGCAAGGCGCTGTCGAACGTGATCATCACCCGCCTGCCCTTCGCCGTGCCCGACCATCCCCTGACCCAGGCGCGCCTCGAGTCCATCGAAGAGCGCGGCGGCAACTCTTTCATGGAATACAGCGTGCCCGAGGCCGTCCTGAAGCTGCGCCAGGGGGTCGGCCGACTCATCCGCAGCGCCGACGACAAAGGGTTGGTCGTCATCCTCGACAACCGCGTCCTCAGCAAGCGCTACGGCAAGATCTTTCTCGAGGCCCTCCCCGACGCGCCCGTGGTGGTGGAGGAGACGTGAACGCAATAGCCGAAGGGGAAATCAGCGAACACGAAACGTTCGGCCGATCCGAACGGAAACCTGGCCTGCCTTCGTTCCGCGGATGGTGTAGGTCACCTTTGCGCGTTGCTGCGCTCTACGCCCCCTGGGAGGGGCGCCTCTCCGGACATGGGTGAAGCGAACAACCCCATTGCTACGGTTGTAGCTGACGTTTCTTGCCCGCCCCTTCCCCCGCGACGCCACGGAAACTCCCGTGACGTTTGTCGGGCTTGAGATCCTCGCGACGATGGTCCTCCGCTTTCCTCGGAGCACGCTCGATCGTGTGGAGAATCTCGCAGCGGAGCGGTAGATCGGACTGAAGTTGAGGGTGAACACGAACGGCGATCTGTCGCTGTCTCGCTCGGGTGAAACCCGGAAATAGTATGTCGTGTTCGGCGAGGCGACGCCCGATTCGCTTCTGATGTTCTGATTGCCGATGAAGAATCCTCCGAGCGTGATCACATCGTAGATCGATCCGTTGACATCCTGAAACATGTCGAGCACGTGACGTCGGTAGTAAGCGCCCTCAAAAACTTCTACAGAAAGCGTCAAACGACCCAGCGAATTGGGAGAAGTCCACTTGTACCAAACCCCGCCGCCCCGTTGGACGGGCTCTCCCGACTCGTTGCCCGCGGCGATTGTGCTGCCGGTGAACTGCCCGAATGTCCCGGGGACGGTGACAGCATTGGCGAATCTGTTGTTGGCGGGTTCCGCAAGCGCCGAGGAGGCTCCGAGGAGGAGGCAGAAAAGGGGAAGGGTCCGTCGGTCATTCATGGATCTTTGGTCGGTTGGGAGGGATTGCTGGTTGACGTTGAGTTCGTCTTGATTCGATCAAGGCTCACGAGGGATTACCGTCCGCAGCCACGAGGGTGAGGAAGATTTTGGATTTTTCACCTCCTCCTTCCGCTGGAAGGACCGCGCCAACGGAGGCAAGCAGCGCACCGAGACCATCGAAGGCGTCGAGTTCGTCCGCCGATACCTCCGCCACGTCCTCCCGCGAGGGATGCGATCCATACGTCACTACGGATTTTGATTCGGCGGCTCCGCCCGCCGCCTCACCCCTGCGGGGCTCCGCTTCGCTTTGACTGCGGCTTCGCCTTGCCCTCCGGGCGAACCTCCGGTTCGTCCATCTCGCTTCGCTCGGTTGTCCAAAACGCCTCCGTCCCTCGGCGTTTTTGCCACCCCGCCGCCAAAGCCAAGCGCGAACGGGTCGCCTTCCTTTCGGGCAGGGTGCTGCACGTCGGCCCGCAGCCCGAGACCGCACCCGCCAACGAATCTTTGGCAACCCCGCTCTGCCCATGCTGCCGCAAGCCGATGATGCGGCTGCTGAAGCTCGAACCGGCGACCCCGCGAGGCCCGCCTCTCGCCGCATGAGCCTTCCGATCCATCGCCCGAAAACACGCCGACCGACGGATGCTCCCGCCGGAACGGCCTCCTCGTGCGCGCCGCCAGAGAAAACGGCCCGGACCAGCCACGCGCTGCGCCCCAGGACTGCCGGAACTGCTTTCGCACCGGAAGCGGAGCCGGCTCGCGAGCCGATTGCCAACGCCGAAACGGGTCTTCGAAACCTCCCCCGGTCCTCCGCCCAAACACTGCCCGCATAAGACCGCCCCCCCCGCCGGGCTTGTTCAACTATGGGTGCAGTCCAAGGGCTCGTTCGTCGCCTTGGCTGCACCCTTTATTGATAGGCCGCCGGAGGTCTCGCGGTGGCCCGGGTGGCCGGAGTCCGAGCGGAGGGCCGTGCCCATGCCGATCCGGAGGGCGGGCGTGGCGTGGCGTGGCGTGGCGGCGGTGGCGTGTGGGCGGGTCAAGGAACTCGCGGAGGATGGCTCGCAGGATGGGGCGACGCAAGGGAGAAGGAAGGGACGGAATCGCCCTGGTTCGGGGGCGGGGAGATTCGGTGCGAAGTCCATCGCGTCGATTCGGGAATTCTCCTGCCTATCGTAAAGCGGAG
>SLGN01000318.1 GCA_007123695.1 Verrucomicrobiales bacterium | reverse complement strand
CGATCGTGGAGATGCAGTTCGCCGACTTCTCGCTCGTGGGCTTCAACCAGATCGTCAACCAGGCGGCGACCCTCTACTACCGCACCGGGGTGCCCTGCCCGGTCGTGGTGCGCCTGCCCTCGGGCGGCACCGAGGGCAGCGGCCCCTTCCACAGCCAGTGCCTCGAGTCGATCTACGCCCACTACCCCGGAGTCGTCGTGATGACCCCGGCCACGGTCGAGGACGCCTACGGCATGTTCCTCGAGGCCGTCGCCATCGACGACCCCGTGCTTTTCTGCGAGCACAAGTTCCTCTACTACCACCTCAAGGCCGATGCCCTGCCCGAGGGGCCGGTCCTGCCGTCGGGACGCGCCAACATCCTGCGCCCCGGCCGCCACGCCAGCGTCGTGACCCACAGCGCCATGGTCCACGAGTCGCTCAAGGCGGCCAAGGCGCTCGCCGCCGAAGGCTGGGACATCGAGGTCGTCGACCTGCGCACGGTCAAGCCCATGGACACCGACACCGTGCTGGGATCCGTCGCCCGCACCGGCCGGCTCCTCTGCGTGGGGGAAGGCTTCCCCTGGGGCGGCGTCACCGCCGAGGTCGTCGCCCGGGTCGTCGCCGACGGCTTCCACCTGCTCGACGCCCCGCCGCAGCGCCTCAACTGCCGCGACACCCCCATCCCCTACCACCCCAACCTGTGGAAGGCGCACCGGCCCACCTCGCAGACGATCGCCGACTCGCTGAGGACCCTGCTCCATCTCTGACAGCCCGGCCTTTCCGGCTCCCCTCCCCTTCTCCGGTATGAACGGACTCGACCGGCTCCCCGCGAGCGACCCCACCGCCCTGCTGCGTCCGCGCGACGGGGTCTACGCCATCGATCTGCTCACCGCCGCAGTCGTCGAGTTCCGGCTCTTCGACGCGCTTGCGGAAAGGCCCGGCACCCTTGCGGAAATCTGCACCCGCTTCGGCTGGGACGAACGCCCCGCCGACGTCCTCCTGACCCTCTGCCTCGCCCTGGGACTGCTCGACCGCGACGAGGCGGGCGTCCACCGGCCCTCGACCCTCGCCCGCGAGCATCTCGGAAAGGGTTCGCCGTGGGACCTGACCCCCTATTACGCCTCGCTGCGCGACCGCCCCGTGGTGCAGGATTTCGTCAAGGTGCTGCGGACCGGGCGCCCCGCCCACTGGGCCGGGCTCGACGAGGCCTCCGACGACTGGCACGGCTCGATGGCCTCGGAAGACTTCGCCCGCACCTTCACCGCCGCGATGGACTGCCGCGGCGTCTACCTTGGAAAATGCCTCGCCGAAGCCGTCGCCGAGGTCCTCGCCGGCTCCAAGCGGCTGCTTGACGTGGGCGGCGGCTCGGGCGTCTACGCCTGCGCCCTCGCCGCGAACGCCCCCGCGATCGACGCCATCGTGCTGGAGCAGGCCCCCGTCGATGCCATCGCCCGAGAAAGCATCGCGCGGCGCGGCCTCGACGGGCGCGTCCGGGTGGAGAGCGGCGACATGTTCCGCGACCCGTGGCCCGAGGGCTGCGACCTCCACCTCTTCTCCAACGTCATGCACGACTGGGGCGAACGCGAGATCCTGGAGCTGCTGCGGCGCTCGCGCGAGAGCCTCGCCTCCGGCGGGCGGGTGCTCGTCCACGAAGCCTTCCTCGACCCCGACAAGCGCGGCCCCCGGCCCGTCGCCGAATATTCCTGCATCCTCGCGCATTCGACGCAGGGCCGTTGCTACGCCTGGACGGAAATGGAAGGCTTCCTCGCCACAAGCGGCTTCCGATCCCTCGGCTACCGGCCCACGGGCGGTGACCGCGGCGTCGTGGTCGCGGAATTGCAGATTTGAGAGGCGCCCTAAAAATCTTTTTGGACTCTTTTGAAATTTTCTAAGGCGCTTCGCAGCAAACCGTTTGAAGGGGCAACCGCGGCGGAACCTTGGGAGATCTCCCCGGCGCTGCTGGCCGTGCGCGGAAAGGACCGGAACACCGGTCCTTTTTCGCGTTCTGAGTCCAAACCTGAAAGCCGAAACCAAAACCATGAAACTGATCGCCATCGCCATCGCCTGCGCCGCCCTCACCCTGGGTGCCTGCGGCAAGAAGAAGAAGCAAGCCGCCCACCACGTGCCGGCGGCTCCGGTCGCCTACGCGAAGTAAGGCGGGTGGGTCTCCACCGCCGGGCGGTCGGTCCCGCGGACCGGCCGCCCGAGTCACCCGGACGGCGACGGGTTCCGAGCATCCCGTGCCTCAGACCCCTTCGGGATGGCTGAAGACGTGCTCCATCTCGGGAGCGACGGGCAGGCGCATCTCGATCTCGGTCATGGCGGCGTCGGCATCGACGACCCGGGCGTAGCGGTTGCGCAGGTTCTTGACGGTGGCCTCGTGCAGCTCGGGGGTCACGGTGGCGCAGCAGTCGTCGACCATGGTGACGAGGTAGCCCAGATCGCAGGCGTCGCGCACCGTGGTCTCGACGCATTCGTTGGTGTAGACGCCGACGACGTAGAGCGAGCTGACGCCGAGATTGGTCAGCACGTAGTGCAGATTGGTGGAGGAAAAGACGCCGCTGGCGGTCTTGTTGATGACGATTTCGTCGCCGACGGGCGCGACCTCCTCGAGAAAGCAGGCCTCGGCGGACCCGGGCGCGGCGTGGAGTTCGAGCCGCTTGTGCCCTTTGGAGCGGTCGCGACCGTCCCGGGTGAGTGACTGGATGCGCACGTGGATGACTTCGAGCCGGTGGGCGCGGAAGCAGTTCTGCAAATTGTGCACGTTGGGGACGACGGTCTCGCGGAGCCGGTTGAAGTAGTAGGCCATCTCCTCGAGCGAGATCGGCGAGGTGGCGTAGTCGCGGAAAAGGCCGTGCCCCTCGGCGGCGTCGAGGTACTGCATGTCGATGCAGAGCAGGGCGGTGTCGTGGTTGTCGAGGTCGGCCTGCCGCTTGGGATTCTCGATCAGCGAGTTGCGGTAGATGGGGCAGAGGGGGTCCGGGAGGGGAGGATGGCTCATGGTTCGGCGGATTCGGCGGATTCGGCTGGGTTGGGCAAGTCTTCGCAGGCGAGTCGGCAGAGGGCGGCGAGCAGGAGGTTGGCCCCGGCTTCGATGTCCTCCCACGGGGTCCACTCGGCGGGCGAGTGGCTGAGCCCGCCCTGGCTGGGGACGAAGACCATCGCCATGGGGGCGATGCGCCCGACGAGCTGGGCGTCGTGCGCGGCGCCGCTGAGCATCGGGAGCGAACGCAGGCCGAGGCGGTCGCTTTCCTCGTGGAGGATGCCGACGAGGGCGGGATGGGAGGCGACGGGCTCAATCTCGCCTTGCACGCGCAGCTCGAACTGGAGGCGGCGGCGGCGCGAGACGGCGGCGAGGGCTTTCTGGAAGGCCTCGGAGAGCTCGTCGAGCAGCGCGGAATCGGGGTCGCGGAAGTCGAGAGAGAAGTCGACGCGCCCGGGCACGGAGTTGGGGGCGCCGGGGCGGATCTCGGCCTTGCCGATGGTGGCGCGGCTCTCGGGACCTCCGTTCTCGTCGAGGATGCGGGGCAGCTCGTGGGCGAAGTCGGCGAGGCCCATGAAGGCGTCGCGTCGGTAGTCCATCGGGGTGGTGCCGGCGTGGTTGGCCTCGCCGACGAGGCTCAGCGACCAGGAACGCAGGCCGGTGATGCGCTCGACGATGCCGACCTGGAGCCGCTGCTCGTGGAGGACGGGCCCCTGCTCGATGTGCAGCTCAAGGTAGGCGGCGATCTCGTCGGGCCTCCGGCGGGCCTCGAGGGCGCGCATGGGGTCGAGGCCCTGGGCGAGCATGGCGTCGCGCAGGGCGGTGCCGCCGAGGTCGGCGGCCTGGTGGAGCTTGTCGGGGGCGAGGACTCCGGTGAAAGCCTCGGATCCGAAGGTGCCGCCGAAGCGCCCTTCCTCGTCGCTGAAGGCGATGAGCTCGACGCTGCGCCGCGGCCGCAGACCGGCGGCACGCATCGCACGCAGGCACTCGAGCCCGGCGACGACGCCGAGGGCGCCGTCGAGCATGCCGGCGCAGGGCACGGTGTCGATGTGCGAGCCCACGTAGACGCGGGGCGAGTCGATTTCGCCGGGGAGGATGCCGGAGATGTTCGCGGCGCCGTCCGAGGCGGGCTCGAGCCCGCATTCCTCGATGCGGTTGAGGAGCCATCGTTTGCCCGCCATGTCCTCGTCGGTGAAGGCCATGCGGTAGATGCCCTGGTTCTGGCCGCTCTTGCCGATGGCGGCGAGGGCGAGGACGTCGTCCTTGATGCGGCGGAGATCGACGCGGAGTTCCCCGGCATCCGGGAGAGCGGAGGCAGCGGAACCGGCTGGGCTCGAGGCAGCGACGGCTGGGGCGGCAGGAGTCATGCGACGAAGTGGTCGTGCAGGATGTGGAGGGTGAGGAGATGGTTGAGGAGCGTGTCCTTGCGCACGAGGGAGACGGGATCGGTGTCGGCGCGGTATTCGGCGAGGAAGCGCGAGACGCGCTCGGGCGAGCAGATCCCGGCCTCGGCGACGCTGCGGGGTCCGAGAAAGTCGCCGATGAGTTCCTCGACCTTGGCCCGCTTGGCTTCGTCGGTGTGGGCGGGCGGGGCCATGAAGGCGAATTTCTCGCGGCGGTAGAGCACCTCGGGCAGCACGCCCTTGACGGCCTCGCGCAGGACGTGCTTTTCGACGTTGCCCTTGATGCGGAGGCTGGGCGGCACCTCGACGGCGGCGGCGGCGAGGTGGTGGTCGAGGAAGGCGGGGCGCGACTCCATCGAGTTCGCCATGTCGACGCGGTCGCCACCCCAGTTGAGGATCTGCCCCTCGAGCTGGCATTTGCTCCAGGTGTACTGGGCGATGTCGAGGGGGTGGCGTCCCTCGAGCATGGCGGGATCGATGCGCGAGGCGATCTCCTCGATGGGGTCGTAGTCGCGCAGCTCGTCCTGGAGTTCGTCGGAGAGCAGGGGCCGGGCGAGGTCGAGGGTGTCCATCCAGGGCTGGATCCACGAAGGAGTGAAGCCGCAGAGCCGGTCCCACGCGGGGTGGGAGCGCTGGTTCTCGGCGAGGATGGCGCCTTTGAAAAGGGAGTTGGTCCGCTCGAGGGCGGCGGCGTATTCGGCGCGGACGCTCTCGGGCTCGTGCGAGATGCCGTGGAGGAACATGTCGCGCTTCAGCGCGGGGTAGCCGGCGAAGAGCTCGTCGGCGCCCTCGCCAGTGATGACGCAGCGGTAGCCGGAATCCCAGACGCGCCGCGACATCAGGTTCTTCGCGACGCCGAGGGTGTTGTAGAAGGTGCGCTCGGCGTGCCAGACGGTCTTGACGTAGTTCTCGCCGTAGAGGTCTGCGGCCTTCAGGTGGATCAACTCCTGGTCGGCGCCCATGGAGGCGGCCATCTCGCGAGCGATGGGGGCCTCGTCGTAGGCGTCGTCGTCGAAGGAGATGGTGTAGGCCTTGG
>SLGN01000198.1 GCA_007123695.1 Verrucomicrobiales bacterium | reverse complement strand
TCGGGATCGAAATCGGGATCGAAATCGGGATCGAAATCGGGATCGAAATCGGGATCGAAATCGGGATCGATGGGACGGTTCCATCGCGTATCGGTCTCCGGGGGAGTTGCCCGGCCGATCCATGGAGACAGCAGGGCGTGAGGGATCTCCGTCTGCGCAATGGTTCGATCCCGATTTCGATTTCGATCCCGATTTCGATTGCCGTGATTGGACGGCAGTGGCGGGGCGGAGGCTTGGTTGGTGGAGCGGTGGTGAGCCCCAACACTCCAACACTCCAACACTCCAACACTCCAACACTCCAACACTCCACCCCTCCACCCCTCCCCGCAGCCGACACGGCGGCGCCCGGCCGCCTCCAGATTCGCGGTTGCGCGGCGGGTCGATTCCGCGACCGTTGCCCTCGTCAACGCCCTCCGCCCCCCGCTTGCACCCCATGCCGCAGACCCGAGAGAGAATCGAGCAGTTCGCCATCGACGTCATCCTCGACCGTCGCAAGGGAGCGCGCGCCTCCGCGCTGCGCTGGTTCCTTGGCGGCCTCTCCTGGGTCTACGAGTTCGCCGTGGGATCGCGCCTCACCCTCTACCGCAACCGCATCCTCCGCGAACGCAGCCTCGGCTGCCTCGTCGTCAGCATCGGCAACCTCACCGTGGGCGGCACCGGAAAGACCCCCGTGGTCGAGAAATTCGCCCGCTCCCTCCAAGACGGCGGCCGCCGCGTCGCCATCCTCAGCCGCGGCTACAAGTCGGTGAAGCAGCCCTTCCTCAAGCGCCTCTCCGGCAAGATCCAGGGCAAAAACGAAATCGACCCGCCGCGCGTCGTCAGCGACGGCAGGGCCCTCCTCCTCGACTCCAAGACCGCCGGAGACGAACCCTACATGCTCGCCGCGAACCTGCCCGACATCCCCGTCATCGTGGACAAGGACCGCGTCAAGAGCGGCAAGCACGCCATCGCCGAGTTCAACTGCGACACCCTCATCCTCGACGACGGCCTCCAGTATCTGCGGCTGCGCCACCGCCTGGACATCGTCCTCGTCGACCGCTGGCAGCCCTTCGGGACCGAGCGGCTGCTGCCCCGCGGCACCCTGCGCGAGCCGCCCCGAAACCTCAAGCGCGCCTCATACATCTTCATCACCAAGTGCAACGGCGAGCCGAACGACGAGCTCATCGAGCGCATCCGCAGGTACAACCGCACCGCCGAGATCATCGAGTGCGAGCACCGCCCCCGCCACCTCCAGCACATCGAAACCCGCTCCCTGCACCCTCTGGAGACGCTTCAGGGCAAGCGCGTCGGCACCATCAGCGCCATCGCCGTGCCGGAGAGCTTCGAGGAGGGCGTGCGCCGCCTCGGCGCCAGCATCGAGGCGACCTGCCGCTTCATGGACCACCACCGCTTCACCGAGCAGGAGATCCTCACCTTCCTCAACTGCTGCGTGGAGTCCGACGTCGAGATGATCGTCACCACGGAGAAGGACGCCGTCCGTTTTCCGCGCCTCGCGCGGCTCGACGTGCCCATCTACTTCCTGCGGGTCGAGATCGGCATCCTCAGCAACGAGGAAAGCTTCGACCAATGCATCGCCCGGATCTGCCAACCCCGCCCCGACACCGAGGCGCGGCGCTTCTTCTGAGGCCGCGGGCGGGCGGGGGCGGCCCTCAGTTTCCGGCGAAGCTCTCCCACGCGGCGGCGACGCCCTCGGGATCGGTGGCCCCGGCGTGGAGGAGGAGACGGTAGCGAAAGGTTCTCGACTCGCCGTTGGGCACGTGCCGCAGGGCTTCGTCGCCGTCGTCTTCGTCCTCGTCGGAACGGGCCTGCGGATCGGCCGAAAGCACTCCGTCTCCGTCGAGATTCCAAGAGGCCGGGGCGCCCGGGTTGCCAGGGTGGTCCATCGCGGCGAGGCCGGCGGGCCCGCCCTTGGCATCCGCGCCCTGGCAGGCGATCCATCGGGCGCGCTTGCCCGGCACCAGTCCGTCGGCGAGGCCCTCGGAGTTGCGGAGGGAAACTTCGCCGCCCTCCTTCCAGACGAGACCGGGATGGAGGCGCAGGGACAGGGCGCCCGCGCCCGGCTCGATCTCGAGGTCTCCAGCGTCGGCCATCAGCTCGACGAGAAAGTCGACGACGAGGGCGCCGTCCCTCGCCTGAGAAAAGACCAATTCGCGCCAGTCCGAGCAGACGCGACGCACTTCGTCCCCTCCGTCCATCGCCGCCATCCACTCGGACTTGAGACGGATGGTGAGCGTGTTCCCCTGCATGAGGACGCCGTTCATCCCGGTGTGGACGATTCTTCCACGCATGCGGCCCGGATTCGCGCCCTGCGGCGCCGGGTGGAAGTCGCGCCCGTTGACGCCGTCGAGGGCGAACCAAAGGCCGGTGAGCGCCCCCGCCGGGCCTCCGTCGCCGCCGGGCTCGGCGCCGACCTCGCCAGGAGGAAGAGGCGCGGTGAAGAGAGCGCCGGTGGGGCCGACGATCGGATCGAGAAAGGGCAGCCCTTGGGGATAGCCGGAGCGGTAGGCGGCAACACGGCGCTCGCCTTGGAAGATCTCGACGGGATCGGTTCCCCGGATCGACCAGCCTGCTCCGCCCCCGATGATCTGGGCCGCGGCCCCGGCGGCGGGGGAGGCGGCGGCAAAGGAGAGGAATCGGCGGC
Source organism: Verrucomicrobiales bacterium (assembly GCA_007123695.1). Classification (GTDB taxonomy): domain Bacteria; phylum Verrucomicrobiota; class Verrucomicrobiia; order Verrucomicrobiales; family DEV007; genus Arctic95D-9. The sequence goes on along the minus strand of SLGN01000198.1, from coordinate 2,780 downwards.
GGGTCGGGGAGGACATTTCTGCGGGAGGGGAGGGATATGCGTCAGTATCTCAAGTCTTGCCGAGAGAGGCAAGCTCCGATACGGTAAAGGCATGTCACAGACCCCCGCCACCAGCCGGCGCCGCTTTCTCGGCGTCTCCACCGCCGCCGCCCTCGCACCCTTCGTCCCTCGCAGCTCCGCTCTCGGCGCGGAGGGCGGAGCACGCCACGAATTCTGCACCTTCACCAAGGCCCTGCAGCCTCTCAGCTACGAAGAGACGGCGAAGGCGATCGCGGCGCTCGGCTTCGACGGCATCGAGGGCGCAGTGCGGCCGGGCGGACACGTCGTGCCCGAACGGATCGACGAGGACCTCCCCAAGCTCGTGGCGGCGCTGAAGGCCGAGGGCCTCGCCTTCACCCTGATGACCTCCGGGATCAACGAGGTCAGCGCCGAGCAGCACAGCGAAAAGGTGCTGCGCGCGGCGGCGGACGCGGGGATCAAGCGCTTCCGCATGGGCTACTACAAATACGACCTCAAGCGCCCCATCCGCCCGCAGCTCGACGAATTCCGCCCCCGTCTCCGCGATCTCGTCGCCCTCTGCCGCGAGATCGGGATCAAGCCCATCTACCAGAACCACTCGGGCAAGGACTACTTCGGCGCGCCCATCTGGGACCTCGTCGAACTGCTCTCCGAGCACGATCCCAAGGACGTCGGCATCGCCTTCGACATCGGCCACGCCACCGTCGAGGGCGGCAAGGCCTGGCCTCTGCATTTCGCCGTGGCCAGACCCTACCTCGACACCGTCTACGTGAAGGAACCCACCTGGCACGACAACAAGATCGGATGGGGCCCCGTAGGCGAAGGCGCCGTCGATCGGGGCTTCTACAAGCTGCTCAAGGAAAGCGGCTTCGACGGTCCCGTGAGCCTGCACGTCGAGTATCTCGGCCACAGCGACGCGGCCATCGTTCCGGCGGTGCTGGAGGCCACGAAGAGGGACTTCGCGACACTGCGCTCGCTCCTTGCCTGATGTTCGACACCCGCGAGAAGCCGCGAATGGTCGAGAGCGCCTTCCTCGTGGGGGCCTACTTCGACCGCGCCGACGAGGGTCTAGCCCGGAGCCTGCTTGAGGAGCTCGCCGAGCTCGTCTCCACTCTCGGCATCGGGATCGCGGGGAGCGCCTGCGTCTTCGTGAGGGATCGGAACAAGCGCTGGCTCACCGGCTCGGGCAAGGCCCTCGAGCTGATCGCCGAGGCGAAGGAGGCAGGAGCCGACTGCATCGTCTTCGACAACGAACTGGCGCCCTCGCAGCAGCGCGCCTGGGAGGAAGAGGGCGACATCACCGTGATCGACCGCGAAGAGGTCATCCTCGACATCTTCCGCGACCGGGCCAGCACGCGCGAGGCGCGGCTCCAGGTCGAGCTCGCGCGCATGCAGTATTCCCTGCCCCGCCTCGCCCGCATGTGGTCGCACCTCGACCGCCAGAGAGGCGGCTCCGGCGGCGGCAAGGGCGGAGGCGCGGCGGCGCGGGGCGAGGGCGAGCAGCAGATCGAGGTCGACCGCCGCCTCGCGCGGCGACGCATCGACCGCATCCGCGAAGAGCTCGCCGAGGTGCGCCGCAACCGCCAGACCCAGCGCAAGCAGCGCAGCGACGAGGGCATCTGCCAGGCCTCCATCGTCGGCTACACCAACGCGGGCAAGAGCTCGCTGCTCAACCTCCTCGCCGGATCTACCGTCCTCGCCGAGGACAAGCTCTTCGCCACCCTCGATCCGACGACGCGTCGCATCGAGCTGCCCGACGGCCAGCCCCTGCTCCTCACCGACACCGTCGGCTTCGTCCGCAACCTGCCCCACCGGCTCGTCGAGGCCTTCAAGGCGACGCTGGAGGAAGCCGTCCTCGCCGACTTCCTCGTGCACGTCCTCGACGCCAGCGCGCCGGAGATCTACGCCTTCCACGAAACGACCCTCTCCGTGCTCCGCGAGCTCGGCGCCGCCGACAAGCCCATGGTGACGGTCCTGAACAAAATCGACCTGCTCGAGGGGAACGAGGCCCGGCTCCACGAGCTGCGGACCCATTTCGACCGCGAGGCGGTCTTCGTCTCGGTCGCAACCGGCGAAGGCATGCCCGGCCTGGTCGATCGGCTCTGCGACCGGATGGTGGACCGCGTCTCGCGCCTGCGCCTGCGCCTGCCGCAGGCGCGTCCCGATCTCGTCGCCCTGCTGCACCGCGAGGCCAAGATCGTCTCGCAGGACTACGAGGGCAACGACATCCACCTCACCGCCATCGTCCCCCACGCGATGCGCCACCGCTTCGAGGAGTTTCTCGAGCCCGCCGGTTAGGCGGGAAAGGCGAGCCGACGGCGCCTCCGGCGAAAAAGAAAAAACCCCGACGCGCAGAGCGCGGCGGGGCTTTCGAAATCGCTGTGTCGCGACAAACCGGGACGGAGCCCGGAGCTGTCTGCATCACTCGGGAGCGGACTCCGGAGCGGGGGCCGGGGCTTCCTCGACGGCGGGAGCCGGCTCGGGAGCGGGGGCTTCTTCGGCAGCGGCCGGAGCTTCCTCCGCAGGAGCGGCGGGCTCGGAAGCCGTTTCGCAGCCGACGAGGGCGAAGCCGAAGGTGAGGGCGATGGTGGCAAAGGAGAGACGAATCATTTTCATAGGTCGTTGCCCGATGTGGTTCAAAAGTCGGGTTCCGCTTCGAGACTCGCATGGTTCCCCAGCCAAGGCAACCCTTGGAAATCAAAAAATCCCGCAAAGACCGAACCCGCCCCGCCATCGCGCCACTTTCCCATGGCCCATAGAGG
>SLGN01000226.1 GCA_007123695.1 Verrucomicrobiales bacterium | reverse complement strand
GATTGCCGATGGGAGAGGCGACGAGCTGAACGAGACCGCGCCGGGTTGGAGCGGGTCGGGTAGGGGCGTCGCTCGGCTCCGCCATTTTCCTTACCATCCGTTGGCGAGTCGCGCGACGAGTTTGGACGCGGCATCCTGCGCGGCGACGGCGAGAGCGTTGCGTTCGCTGACCTGAAAGCTGGGATCGACGAACTGGATCGTCTGTCCGATCACGAAGCCCTGCCTCGCCCCGGTGGGATCGTCTGAAGCGGCATCCGCAGCCTCGCTATCCTTCGAGCCGGCAGCGTTTTCGGATCTTGCGGTTCCGTCGATTCTCTTGCCGGTGACGGGATCCTCGAGATGGAAATCGACGAAGACAAAGAGACTGAGTTCACGCGAACGGAGCGTGTCTGTTCGCACAGCTCGCAGCTGGCGTTTCTCGATCGAGCGGATCGAACCGACGAGCACCGCGTCGCTGCTGCGTCTCTCGGAGATCTGGTAGGTTCCGTCCGCCTGCAGTTCGGTGATCACCGCGTTCGTGACAAGGCTAGACAGCCTAGGCTCGAGAGTCTGGTTCTTGAATGGCGGAACGTGGATCCGCGAGATTCCGGAATAGACGCTCGGCTTGGTGTCGCCGATCTGGTAGCCGGCACATCCCGACAGGGTCAGGGCTGCCAAAGGCAGGCAGGCAAGGCTAAAGTCTCGGCGGTTCATGGACATGGATGCTGGCACCCCGTTGGGAGCTTGCTCGGGCAGCGAGGGCGACGGAGGCTTGAATGCACCCTCCTCAGGACGAACCTAGGCCGATTCCGGAAAAAAACAAGCTTCAAGGAGTTTCGCCCCGAGGAAGAGCCGAGCCAGCAGGGAACCACCGTGGAACTCCGCCGGGTTGCGGAGAGCAGGAGAGCAGGGGAGCAGGGGAGCAGGGGAGCAGCTACGGGGCGGGCAGGGGAACGACATCGTCGGGCGTGGTCCTCATTTCCGGCTTGTCCCGCTTCAGGGGGTTCGAGCCGAAAAGGGACGCCTTCTTTTCCACCGAGACGCCGTCGAGTGCGTTGAGGCGCTCCTGCGCCTGGGCCGCCCAGGGCGTGTTCGGGTTTTTCACGACCTCGCGGTAGTAGACGCGGGCGGAGTCGGGTTTATTGCTTTTCTCGTAGAACTGGCCCGTCTCGAAAAGCTTTTTGATGGAGCGCTCCTCGATGAGCTGCATGTCGTTTTTGACCTCCATGGCCCGCTGGTCCTCCGGGTTCTGGTTCACGAAGTCGAGACCGGCCTCGACTTGGGCCCGGTCTTTGACTGGACTGTTTGACTTCTCCGCAGTGACGCCCCTCAGTTTGAAGATCTGGAACTGGGCCTCCTTGGCGAACTCGGTTCCGGGGTATTTGTCGACGACTTTCTGGAATGCGGCGATGGAGGGTTCGGTCTCGCCGATGCTGTGGCGCACGTAGCCGACGTTCAAGAGCGACTTCGGGGCCCAGTCGGTGAAGGGGGCGCTGTCGCTGATGCTTTCGAACATCTCGACAAGCTTCGACGGCTGCACAGCGGCACCGATCCCCAAGAATCCCTTTTTCTTGGAATTCCGCAGGCCCTCGGCGATGTCGAACTGTCGCTTGACCGCCTCGTTGAAATTCGGCGTGTTCCGGTGGTTGGCGACGAGTTCTTCGTATTCTTCGAACGCTTTTCGTCCGTCGCCTTCGGCTTCAAGAAGCAGTGCATAGGCGAATTTCGCTTCGGCCCCGGCTTCCGTCAAAGGGTAGGAACGGCTCACCGTCTTGTAGATGTCGCGGGCCTGACGGCGCTTGCCTTCGGCTTCCAAGGTTCTCGCTTTGGCGACGAGCGCCTCCGCTTTGGATTGCTGCGAGGCGAGTTCGTCCGCAGTGTAGGCGCGTTTTTCTTCCGGTTTCTTGAAGATGTCGAGAAAGGCGCAAGCGTCGTTCGGCGCCGAGGCGAGGAGCCAGACGACGCAGGCAGCGATGGAAGCGGGGGCGGTTCGGATCATATTTCGGAGCGTTTTGACATCGTGGACGCAAAACCCGCACGGAGACGGCGGCTTCAGGCTTGCCGAGAGCACCTTGGAGCTTTTCCGGATGGAATCCAGGTTCAGGATCCTCAGGACGTCGGCAATGCGGATGTTTCGGGCGTTTTGACAAACAGGGGCGTTGAACATTCCATGTGGAACACGCCTCCGTCCGCTAGTCTCTTACGATTGGCGCCGGGATTCATTAGACCTTCCCGCATTTCCGGGAGACCCTCAATAACTTCCGACAATGTATGTAATGTGAAATTCAGTGAAATCTGGCCCAGAGAAGCCAAAAAGGCCCCGAGAGAATCCCGGGGCCCTCTTCAGCGGCGTTCTGCTCAGGCTGGAGTCTGCGGACACTGCTCAAGCTTCGGGCTTCGGCGTGTCGGGACCGTCGGCGGGCAGCTCGGGCTCGCGGATGTAGTCTTCGTCGATGCGCCCGGTGAGCGCGCCCAGAAAGACGACGATCGAATCGATCTCTTCCTTGCTAAGGACGCGCCCGAGCTGGTGCTCGGACATTTTGCCGACAATCTCCTCGAGCGATTCGATCGAGCCGTCGTGGAGATACGGAGCGGTCTCGGTGATGTTGCGCAGGCTCGGAACCTTGAAGAAATACTTTTCGGCTTCGTTCTTGGTGAATTCGTAGCGCCCGAGGTCCTCGGTCGGCCACTCCTTGACGAGGCCGAGCTTCTGGAAGAGATGCCCGCCGATTCCCATTCCGCTGTGGCAGACGGTGCAGCCGGTGGTGACGAAAAGGTTGAGACCGTGCTTCTCGGAATCGCTCAGCGCGTCGTCGTCGCCCTTGAGGAAGTCGTCGAAGCGGGACGGAGTCATCAACTTACGCTCGAAGGCGCCGATCGCATTGCCGACGTTGGCATAGGTCACGGGCTCCTCCTCGTCGGGAAAGGCCTTGGCGAAGGCCTCGACGTAGCCTGGGATCGAATTGAGCACCTTGAGGACGTAGGTCTCGTCCGGCATGCCCATTTCAATCGGATTGAGAATCGGCCCCACCGCCTGGGCTTCGACGTCGGGGGCACGCCCGTCCCAGAACTGGGCGATGTGGATCGCGGCGTTGTAGACCGAGGGTGCGGATCTTCCACCTACCTGCGAGTCGATCCCCTCAGAGACTGCCAGGCCGTCCACGCCGAACTTCTCGAGATCGTGGCAGGTGTTGCACGACACGGTCCGGTTCTTGGAAAGACGCTTGTCATAGTAGAGCATGCGACCGAGGGCCACCTTTTCGTCGGTGATCGGATTGTCTGGGTTGTCGGCAACTTCAGCGATCGGCTGGAACATGCCGAGCGCGGCCCGGTTGACGGCGGTTTCAGCATGGATCGACGATGCCATGGCGAAGGCGGAAAGAAGGAGAGCGGAAGGGAACGATTTCATCGGCTGTTTTTGGAAGCGGTGGGAAACGTCGGCGAATATGCGGAGCACGAGGCTTCCGGCAAGCGAATTGATCACCCCGATGTAACGGGAAAGCGCCAGTCCCCGTCTCGGCTTCCCAATCGTGGCGAAGGAACTCCAGACGATGCCCCCATCCGATCCAGCTTCCGGAGCCCGGATTCCGCTGGGGCCCCAGAGCGCCCTGCGTGCCCTTTGGACCCGATCCGGCGCGATCCTCGACGGAGCCTTCGGGCTCGTCGCTCTCGTGCTCTTCCTTGCCGTGATCTCGGCGATCCCCCTGCTCAACCTTCTCAGCCTCGGCTACTTGCTCGAGGCTTCGGGCAGGATCGCGAAGTCCGGACGCCTCGCCGATGGATTTCCCGGACTCATGGGATTCGCGCGGGCGGGCCGGGCGATCTTCTGCGCATGGATTCTGCTGCTGCCGGCGCGGCTGCTCCATGGGATGTTCCTCGACGCCGAACTGATTGCGCAAGGCAGTTCCCAGTCCCTTGCGCTGCGTGCTCTGCTCGCGCTCTACCTTGTCGCTGCCTCGTTCCACTTCTTCTGGGCGCTGCATCGCGGCGGGCGCTGGAGACATTTTCTCTGGCCCGCTCCGCTCCGTTTCCTGCGATGGCTCGGTGAGGATTTCCGGACAGGTTCCCCTTTCCGAGGTCTTGGAGAAAAGGTCCGTCGGCTCCGTATCGCGAGCTTCCTCCGCGTCGGCGTCCTTGGTTTCGCGGGAGCGGCTTTGTGGCTCGCCCTGCCCGTGGCGGTGCTCTTCGGCGCTTCGCTGCTGGAGCGGCCCGGTCTCGCCGCCTTCGTCTCGCTCGTCGGCGCCATCCTGCTCGGGGCCGCCGCGCTCCTCGTCCCCTTCCTGCAGACCCGCTTCGCCCGGACCGGTCGCTTCGCCGAATTCCTGCGCCCCGGCTCGGCCCGCGCCGCCTTTCGCCGGGCTCCCCTCGCCTTTCTCACGGCCGTTTCCGCGACGCTTCTCCTCGCCCTGCCGCTCTACCTGCTCAAAATCGAACTGGCCCCCTCGGAGCTGGTCTGGATCCCCAATCTTTTCTTTGTCCTGTTCGCCATTCCGGCCCGCCTCCTGCTCGGATGGGCCGTCCATCGGTCGGAGCGGCGCGAGACCCCGCGCTTCTGGCTTCTGCGATGGTCGGCCCGGGTCGCCGCCCTGCCCGTCGCCGCCGCTTATGTCTTCGTCGTCTGGATCTCGCAGTATCTCAGTTGGCACGGCACGTTCGGCCTGCTGGAGCAGCACGCCTTTCTCGTGCCGGCTCCTCTTTTCGGCCTGTAAACCGGAACCGGGCCACGCCAGCCGACGAGGTCGCCCGGTCAACTCCGCTTTTCGGCAAATTGTCGCTCCCAATAGAGGCGCATGCCCTCGGCGCACATTCCGGCGCCGTTGATGGCTTCGTAGTCCCGCCAGAGGGACGGCGGCATCCCGAGCCGATACGCCTGTTCGAGCTGGAAGGCTCCGTAGGCGACCCCGAGCGCCTCGGAGTCCATGCCCTCGCGGACCCGGTCGCGAAGAAAGGCGGCATTGAGCTCGACGGCTTCGCGGTAGTCCGCCAAATGCCGGCGGGGATCCTCGACCGCGCCGAAATGCGTCAACTGAAGGCGGTCGAACGATTCACGCTCAAGCCGGTCAATCGACGCGAGCCACTGCTCGAAATCGAACTCGGGCGGCGGGGCGGGAATGGTGATGTACGATCGGCCGGGGACGACCATCGCCGCCGCGTCGCCCGTGAAACAGATCCGCCGGCCGTCGATCTCGGTCGCAAACGCGTGATGGTGGCGTGCGTGGCCCGGCGTTTCGATCGCCCGAACCGTCACGCCCCCCGCCTGCATCTCGTCACCGTCCTCAACCGTTCTCACACGGTCGGCCGGAGCCGGCTCGATCTCGCCCCACAGCCGATGCATGTCATCGCCGTAGATCCGCTGCGCGCTGTTGATCAGTTTCGTCGGATCGATCAGGTGCGGCCCGCCGAACGAATGCACGTACACCGTCGCGCCCTGCCGGGCCCACCACCCGGCCGATCCCGCATG
>SLGN01000699.1 GCA_007123695.1 Verrucomicrobiales bacterium | reverse complement strand
CCGCCTCGGCGGACAGATCACGTGAAAAAGCGTTCCCGCAGTTCGCGGGGGCGCTTTTTTTATTGTCCGGGCCATCCCGGCAGGGTTTCCGCGAGAATGGTCCTCAGCCGCGTCTTTTCGTCGGGAGCGAGATGGGCAAAGGCCCGGTCGGCGGGACTGGCGGCGAGCGCCTGCGCCATGCGCGCGTAGACGCGCCGACGGAAGCCTTCGGGCAGCGCCTGGAAGAGGGGAGTGTAGACCATGTAGCTGCAGCGGTTGCGGAAGATCCTCGTCCCGAGGTCGAAGTCCTTGAGGGAATCTCCCGCCGCGCTGGCGCGCCGGTCGGCGAGGAAGGCCTCTTTCAGCGCCGAATCGCCGGGCACGCCGGAGGACGGCAGGGGTGCTTCGTCGGCGAAAAGCAAGTAGCGCACGAGGTCCTCGGTCCGCTCCTCCATCTCGGTCCGCTCGGTTTCGCGGAAGCGCCCCCCGCCCTCCGCCAGGGCGGTGCGCAGCCAGTAGTGCAGCTCCACGACCCGGTTGACGAATCCGGCCTGGTGCTCGTGCAGCAGATGCGCCAGCACGTCGCTGGTGGGCACGGGAAAGAGGGACCAGTCGAAGCGCTCTCCCGGCGGGATCGAAGTGGTCACGATGCCTTCCGGGGTGAAGCGGCCCTCGAGATTGCCCCAGTGCTTCCAATCGCCGCCCGCGCCGGTGAGGTGCCAACCGCCGAAGCGGTCGGAAAGAGGAATGCCATGCCCGCTCTCCCCCCGCCGGAAGGAGTCGAGGCTGCCGCCCCGGGGGCCGGGAATGACGGACTTGATCGCGATTCCGGGGATGTCGCGGGTGTCCTCGTCGGAGTGGCAGTTCATGCAGCGGCGCGACCGTTCCGCAACCGGCCTTTCGCCCGCCTTGGGGATGTCGAAGATGTAGAAGACCGCTCCGATCTCTGGGTCGATGGAAATGATCTCGATTTTTCCTCCGGGCACGTAGCCGAGGTAGATGTCCTCGTTGAAGTAGAGCGCCCGCGGATTGCGGGGGGAGATCAGGCCGAGCTGCAGGCTCGTCGTGGAGTAGACCAGCATCTGGCTGGATGCGGGGATCTTCAGGACGGCGAGCAGGCTCTCCAGGTAGGCCTTTTCCGAGGAATGGTCGAGGGGAAGGCGGCCGGCTTCGAGGTCGTCCTTGATCTTCGTGAAGGGATCCTGCGGCTCGCGGTTCCAGTAGTCGTGCTCGGGCCGGGAGAGGTCGTCGAAGGGCAGCTTCGCCGTCTCGCCCCGGACGTTCGCGGGCCCGGCGTCCAGAGCCAGAAGAATAAGGGGGAAGAGAGTGGCGAGCGGAAAAAACGGGCGCATCTTCGAAAACAGGAAAGCTGGCCGAATTCGCGTCCTCGGGCAAGGGGCGCGTTGCGGGGACGCGGCGGGATTCAGGTCCGCTCCCCCAGTCCGGTCCATCGCAGCACGGGCGCTCCGACCTCGTCGCACGCGGCGAGGTCCGCGACGAAGCGGATGCTCCAGTCGTTGCGGTCTTCGGCATCGACGAGGACCTGTTCGATTTCCCAAAGGCGGGCGCCGTCGTCGGCCCGGACGTGGAAATGCTTGGTGCTGCGCGCTTCCGGATCGAAGCGCAGCGGTCCGCGAGCCGAGGCGAAGGCGGCGAGAGCCTCGGCCGGGCTCGCGCCGCTGCCGGGGTCGGTCGCCACGAGCGCGGCCGCGCCGGCTTCGTCGCCTTGCCGGAGCCGATTGAGGTAGTCGAAGACCCTCGCGCGAACTTGCCGCAAAAAGGCGGCCCGGTCTCGGGTGAGCGCCTTTGCCCGCGGCGGCGGTGGCAGAGGTTCGGTCGCCGCAGCCGAGACGGGTCCGCCGTTGCGCATCCGCTCCCATTCGTCGAGCAGGGTCGAGTCGGTCCCGCGCAGCATGGCGCCGAGGAAATGCTCGGCCTCGTCGAGATCGTCGGTTCTCAGGCCGGGCGGCACGGTCTGGACGAGCACTTTGTAGGACTCGGAAAGGTGCCGCAGCAGCACGCCCTCGCTCCGCTCCAGTCCGTAGTGCTTCACGTAGTCCTCGAAGGACTGCCAGTTCTCGAACATCTCGCGGGCGACGGACTTGGGCCGCACGCCCGCCTCCTTCGCCCAGGGGTTGCGGAGGACGAAGTCGTTGTAGGTCGCGTAGATGAATTCCTTCCCCGGCTTCGGGTGCTCGACCGCGTCGAGCCGCTCGATGCGCTCGTCGTAGCCGATCCCCTCGGCCTTCATTTCGGCGAGCAGGGCGGTCCTCGCCTTGTCGGTCTGCCGCCGGAGAACCGGCGAGGGATCTTCGAGGATGGATTCGATCAGGGAGAGGACGTTGAGGGCGTAGTCGGGCGCGTCGAACTCCAGCTTCGCGAGCGCCTCCAGCAGGTAGAGCCCGAGAGCGTGGTTGAGCGAGAAATCCGTCTGCAGCTCGAGATGGAGGGCCACCTTGGAAGGTCCGGTCCGCTCCGCCGCAGGCACGATCTCGAGGACCTTCCCCTCGACGAGTCCGCGGAAAAGGGCGAAGGCCCGGCGGCGCAGCTTCCGTTTCGACGTTTCGGTCTCGTGGCAGTCGGCAAGGAGGCGGCGCAGGGCGAGGCAGCCGTCCTCGCCGCGCCGCGAGAGGATGTTGAGGAGCAGGCCGTGGTTCATGGCGAAGCGCGAGACGAGGCGCTCGGGCTCGGCTTCGACGAGGCTGCGGAAGGTGCGCTCGTCCCAGAGGACGAAGCCCTCGGGCGGCTTCTGCTTGGGGACGCGTCCCTTCTTGCCGCGGGCCTCGGCCTTGGCTTCGGTACGCAGGTTGGCGACGACGTGTTCGGGAGCCCGCGCCACGACGTAGCCGAGGCTGTCGAAGCCGCGGCGGCCGGCCCGGCCCGCGATCTGGTGGAAGTCGCGCGCCGCGAGGATGCGGTTCTTTTCGCCGCTGTATTTGAAGAGCTGGGTGAAGAGCACGGTGCGGATGGGCACGTTGACGCCCACTCCGAGGGTGTCGGTGCCGCAAATCACCTTGAGCAGCCCCTGCTGCGCGAGCTTTTCGACGAGGACTCGGTATTTCGGAAGCAGTCCGGCGTGGTGGATGCCGAGCCCGTGGCGGACGAGCCGGGCGACCTCCTTGCCGTAGGGGCTGCGGAAGTCGGCGCCGGCGACGGCGGCGGCGAGAGCCTTCTTTTCGTCCTTGGTGCAGTAGTTCCGGCTCATCAGATTCTGCGCGGACCGGGCGCAGGAAAGCTGGGTGAAATGGACGAGGTAGATCGGCGCGCGTCCTTGGGCGACGAGTTCCTCGACGTGCTCCTCGAGGGGCAGGGTGTCGTTGTATTCGAACTCGAGCGGCACGGGGCGGTGCGCGGACTTCACCAGGACGGTCGCCGCGCCGGTGAGCCGGGACAGTTCCCTTTCGAAAAAAGACGTGTCGCCCAGAGTCGCCGACATCAGGAGAAAGCGTGCCCGGGGCAGGGTCAGCAGCGGCACCTGCCAGGCGGCGCCCCGCTCGGAGTCCGAGTAGTAGTGGAACTCGTCCATGATGACGTCATCGACCGCGGCGGCGGGGCCGTCGCGCAGGGCGAGGATCGCGAGGATCTCGGCGGTGCAGCAGACCACCGGCGCCGAGGGGTTCACCGTCGCGTCCCCCGTGATCATGCCGACCTGTTCGGGGCCGAAGAGGCGGCAGAGGTCGAGGAACTTTTCGTTGGCGAGCGCCTTCACCGGCACGGTGTAGTAGCAGCGTCTCCCTTGGCAGACGGCGCGGAACTGCATCGCGAGGGCGACGAGGGTCTTGCCCGATCCCGTCGGGGTGTTGAGGACGACGTTGCGGCCCGCGAACAGCTCCAGGATCGCGGTCTCCTGATGCTCGTAGGGCTCGATCCCCGATTCGGCGAGGTAGCCGAGGAAGGCGTCGAGCACGGCGTCGTCGGTGGCGGGTCCGTCGAGGCGGCGGGGATCGAGTGCGGCCATGGACATAGGTCGCGCGAGGGTAGCGGCGGCGGTTCCGGCCCGCAAGGCGAATCGGGCCGGACGCGCGAAACGGGGAAGCGCGGATTTTCAAGCTTCTCGAATGTGACAATCTAGGCACTCTTCGCGGCTTGCTGGATGGGATGCGGAGAGGGAACGGTTGCCGCGTCGCCTGCCTCGGGGGCGGAGCGGGCCGGATCAGGCCCCCCGTCGTTTCCCCCGGGGTCGCGCCCCCTCTCTCTCCTCTCCTCCTCCTGCCATGATTCTGTACAAATTTCGACGCTTCCCGCTCCTGCGCATCGCGCCGGCGCTCCTACTTCTGCCCGCTTTGGCGGGCCTGCCAAGCGCCGCGCGGGCCAATCCCCGCGGCGGCTCCGTCGTCTACGGCGACGCGGGCATCAGCGGTGGCGCGGGCAGCCTGACCGTCCGCCAGAACAGCCGGAACGCGATCATCAACTGGAACGATTTCTCCATCGACGCGGGCGAGACGACCCGCTTCGTCCAGCCGGGGCGCGACTCCGCCGTGCTCAACCGGGTGACCGGGACCAATGCCAGCGCCATCCACGGATCCCTCAAGGCCAACGGCAACGTCTTCCTCATCAATCCCAACGGCATCCTCGTGGGGCCGGGAGGAACCATCGACGTGAACGGCCTCGTGCTCTCGACCCTCGACGTGAAGAACGGCGAGTTCCTGGCCGGCGGCGACAAGGTCTTCAAGGGCGAGTCGTCCGCAGGAGTCGCGAACTTCGGACGCATCAACGCGATCGGCGGCGACGTCTTCCTCATCGGGCGCACCGTCAGCAACCATGGATCGATCAACGCCTCTTCCGGAACGGTCGGTCTCGCGGCGGGCCAGGAGGTGCTGCTGACCGCCCGGGAAGGGAACGGCGGCGAGCGGGTCTTCGTTCGGGCGGGAGCGGGCCAGGGAGGGACGGGCGTCCTCAACGACGGCACCATCGAGGGCGCCGCCGTCGAGCTCAAGGCGCATGGAAACGTCTACGCTCTCGCGATCAACAACCGCGGTTCGGTGCGCGCCACCGGGGTAAGCCAGTCCGGCGGGCGGGTCTTTCTCCGCGCTCCCGGCGGCAGCGTCTCCAACACCGGTTCGATCGCGGCCAGCGCGCCGAGTACGGGGCGCTCGGCGCAGGTCCTCATCGAGGCGGCCTACGCACGCGTCGACGGGCGAATCCGCGCGGAGGGCGGTTCGGTCCAGATCGCTACGAGCGACCGTGCCGAGCTGGGCGGCTCGATCGAGGTGGGTTCGTCTTCGGCGAGGGGCGGAGACATCGTGGTCGAAGGCCGTGAGATCGCCCTGCTCGGCGGCGCCAGCCTCGACGCCTCGGGCGCGGCGGGTGGCGGGTCGATGCGCATCGGCGGCGGCTTCCAAGGCGCCGATCCCGAGGTGCGCAATGCCGAGAGCCTCGTCGTCGAAAGCGACGCGCTGCTCCGCGCCGACGCCACGGTCTCCGGTCGGGGCGGCAGCGTGGTGCTCTGGTCCGATGCGGACACGCTCTTTG
>SLGN01000162.1 GCA_007123695.1 Verrucomicrobiales bacterium | reverse complement strand
GCCGCCGGTGACGGCCTCGCTGGAGCGCCAACCGGGACGCATCGGCCCGCGGAACTCCCGGCACCACATCAGATGCAGGTCGCCGATTTCCCCTTGGTCGATCATCGACTTCATCCGCCCGTAGAGACGCTGGAAGCGCATCTCGTGGCCGACCTGGAGCACTTTCCCCGACGCCGCCGCTTCGGCGAGGATCTCGTCGCACTCGGCGAGGTTCAGTCCGAGCGGCTTCTCGCAGAAGACATGGCGTCCCGCCCGCAGGGCGGCGACGGCGGCCTCGCGGTGCTGGTCGTTGGTCAGCGCCACGACCACGGCGTCGAGACCGTCGAAGGCGACGACGTCGCGCCAATCGGAGAACACCGCGAGATCCTCCCCGGCGACGGCGCGGGCCGCGTCGAGGCTGTCGGCGCTGCGGCTGCTCGCGGCGACAACTTCGACGCCATCGATGAGCATCAGGTTGCGCAAGTGCGCTTCGCGCCCGAACCAACCGGCACCGAGAAGACCAATGCGAAGAACAGATGAAGAGGAAGCTGGCATCGTTTTGCGAAAACTCCGTACTGGCAGCAGGCCGTCGCTGGCGGGGCTAGCCCCCCGTCTCGAGGTCCTTGACGAAACGCGCCATGCGGTCCATGGCAATCTCGATCTTGTCGTAGGCGGTGGCGTAGCAGGCTCGCACGCAGCCCTCTCCGGCGGGCCCGAAGGCGTTGCCAGGGACGACGGCGACGTTCTCCCGCTCGAGCAACCGCATCGCGAACTCCTTGCTGGTGAGCCCGTAGCGACGGATGTCGGGAAACATGTAGAAAGCTCCGCCAGGCGCGAAACAGGGCAGCCCCATGTCCGCGAAGCGCTTGAGCATCAGATTCCGCCTCTGCGCGTAGGCGCGGCGCATCCTCTCGACTTCGGGGGTACCGTTGCGCAGTGCCTCGACCGCCGCCTGCTGGCTCATGATGGGGGCGCACAGCATGGAGTACTGGTGGATCTTCATCATGGCCTCGGTCAACTCGGGCGGGGCGCAGGCGTAGCCGAGCCGGAAGCCGGTCATGGCGAAGGCTTTTGAGAAACCGTGGAGCAGCACGGTGCGCTCCCTCATTCCGGGAAGGCTGGCGATGGAGACGTGCTCGCCCGGCTCCATGCCGTCGGGGCCGCCGTAGAGCAGCTCGCAATAGATCTCGTCGGAAACAACGATGAGGTCGTGCTCGACGGCCAGGGCCGCGATCTTCTCCAGCTCCTCCAGCGGTTCGACGGCGCCGGTGGGGTTGGTCGGGAAGTTGAGGAGCAGGATGCGCGTGCGTGCGGTGATCGCCGCCTCGACGTCTTCGGCCCGAAGGACGAAGTTGTCCTCGACCCGGGTGCTCACCGGCACGGCGACGCCGTGGGCGAGCACGATGCTGGGGCTGTAGCTGACGTAGCAGGGCTCGTGGTAGACGACCTCGTCGCCGGGATCGAGCAGGGAGCGGAAGACAAGGTCGAGCGCCTCGGAAACGCCCACGGTGACGAGGACTTCGGTGGCCGGATCGTAGTCGACGCCGAAGAGCTTCCGCACATAGTCGGCAATTTCCTGCCGCAGGGAAAGGAGGCCCAGATTCGAGGTGTAGCTGGTCTGCCCCTTTTCGAGCGAGTAGATCGCGGCTTCGCGGATGTGCCACGGCGCGGGGAAGTCGGGCTCACCGACGCCGAGGGAGATGACGTCGTCGCGGCCGACGACGAGTTCGAAGAAATCGCGGATGCCGGACCGCGGAAGACCGCTGACGTGCTTGGCGATTCGTTCGTGAAGGGGTTTCATGGGAGGGGCCGCTGATGGGCGCGGACGGGGACCGCTCGATTTTGAGTTGGACAAGGGTTACCGCTGATTGGCGCTGATTTCTTTCAGGTAGGAGAACTAAGCACTAGGCTCTAGACACTAAGAACAGCAGGGGGATTCGGATTAAGATTAAGAAATTGGAGGCCGCCGACGCTTCGGTCGGCGGGGGCGGGACGGGCTCGTCCGGACCGCGGCGCCAGGCTCAGGGGGTGACGGCGAGACGCTCGTCTTCGTGGGTCTCGCCGGCGATGAAGCCGCTCTGCTTGTAGACCTTGAGCTGGAAGTGGGTCGCGGTGGAAAGAACGCCGTCGAGGGAGCTGAGCTTTTCGCTGACGAAGCGGGCGACCTCGCGCAGGTCCTCGCCCTCGACGAGGACGACGAGGTCGTAGCCTCCGCTCATGAGCCAGCAGGTGCGGACTTGGTCGAAGCGGGATATGCGCTGGGCGAGACGGTCGAAGCCGCCGTCGCGCTCGGGAGTCAACTTGACCTCGATCAAGGCGGAGACGTGGCGCTGCCCGACTCTCTCGGGATCGACGACGGCGTGGTAGCCGAGGATGGCGCCCTTCCGCTCGAGTTTGCCGACCATCTCCGACACCTCGGCTTCGGGGCGACCAAGGCGCTCGGCCATCTGCGCGGTGGTGAGGCGCGCGTCTTCCTGCAGCAGTTCCAAAAGGGCATCCATGGGTTCAAAGGGGACGATTTGCGGTTCGCCGGATCAGTCTCCGAAGCAGACCCCGACGGACTTCGCCGCGACAACGATCTCGCCCTCGGGATCGACCCGCTTGAGGCTCTTGACCGCATCCGCGATGGGCACGGAGCCGACGTGGTACTGCTTGTAGCTGACCATACGCCCGAATCTTTTCTCTTCTATCAATTTCACCGCCTTCACGCCGAAGCGCATGCCGAGGACGCGGTCGAGGCAGGTGGGACTCCCTCCCCTCTGGACGTGTCCGAGACGGGTGCAGCGGGTTTCCTTCCCGGTCAGTTCGGCAAGGCGCTTGGCCACCACATCGCCGATGCCGCCGAGACGGACCTCGCCGGCTCCGCCGGAATCCTCCACGACGATTCCTCCATCGACGGGCGCTGCCCCCTCGGCCACGACGACGAGGGAGCTGCGGAAGCCGAATTTTTCGCGCTCGAGAATGGACTCGGCGACCTTCTCGTAGGAAAAAGGGACCTCGGGGATGAGAATCGCGCTGGCACCGCCGGCGATGCCGCCGTAGAGCGCAATCCAGCCGGCGTGTCGGCCCATCACCTCCAGCACCATGACGCGGCTGTGGCTCTCGGCAGTGGTGTGGAGCCGGTCGAGCGAATCGGTCACGACCTGCACCGCGGAATCGAAGCCGAAGGTCATTGCCGTGGCTTCGAGATCGTTGTCGATGGTCTTGGGAACTCCGACCACCGGGAAGCCGTCTTCGAAGAACTGGAGCGCCGTGGTGAGGCTGCCGTCGCCGCCAACGCAGATCAAGGCGGAGACGTCGAGCTTTCGGAGGGTTTGGAACGCATCGTCCATCAATTCCGCCGGGATCCGGCGCACCCCTCCCTCGCCGACCTTTCCGGCGAAATGCCCCCGGTTGGAAGTGCCTAGAATGGTGCCGCCGAGCTTGAGGATGCCCTCGGTCTTTTCCACCCGCAGCAGCTTGTAGTCACCGGGCGAGAGCAGCCCCTCGTATCCGTCGCGGAAGCCCAGCACCTCCCAGCCGAGACTCGCCGCAGCCCCGACAACGCCGTGGGTGACGGCATTGAGTCCGGGGCAGTCCCCTCCACCGTTGAGCAATCCGATTCGCATCGGGCGAGACTGAGGACTATTTCACGCCCCTTCGCAAGGATTGTTTCGGGTCGATTTCCCCATCTTCCCCTAGCCGACGCAGTTCCACCCACCCTCGGTCGAGCAGCAGGACAGTCTCCCGGAAGCGGTCTTCGGCGCCCAGCACCACGGAGACGAGACGGCGCTCCGGATTTACCCCGTCCGATCCGTGCCCACGCACTGCGGTGGCGACGAGACAGGGTCCGGCGAGACGGGTGGTGCCGGTCTTGAGCCCGTCGACGCCCCGGGTGCCGAGCAGCTCGTTGGTGTTGGCGAGCTTCACCGTGACTTCGCCCCCGCCGCGCTGGAAGCGGACGGTGCGCTCGCGCTCCGAGGCATAGGCGAGGAAGCCAGGGCGGTCGAGGGCGCGCAGGGCGAGGCGGGCGATGTCGGCGGCGGTCGAGACGCCGGGCTCGCCCCCTTCGTCGAGGCCATGGGGATTGACGAAGCGGGTGTCCTTCATCCCCAGATCGAAGGCGAGGTCGTTCATGCGGGCGACGAAGACGGCGACGCCGCGTCCCGGCGGGGCACCGGGGGCGATGGCGAGTCCGGCGGTCTCGGCCATGGCATGGGCCGAGGTGTTGTCCGAGGCCATCATCGCGGCGTAGAGGCCGGTTTCGTAGGAAAGCCGGTCGCCGGCGCGCAGGCCGAGCGGGTTGGCCCCGCCGCGCAGGGCCTCCGGCGGAACGGTGGCATGGCTCGTCGCGGGATCGAGTCCGGCCTCGTCGAGCCATTCGAGCAGGACGAGGGCGGTGGCGATCTTCGCAAGGCTCGCGACCTGCCTTGGGGCGCCCTCGTTTTCGGCCACGAGGACACGCCCGGCGGCGTGATCGACGACGAGCAGGCTGGACTCGCCCGAGGCGAGGGTGCCGCCGCCCGGAAGCAGGGCGGCGAAAAGGGCGAGGGACGCGAGGGTCCTGGGTCTCATGCCTCGGCCGCGGCGGCGACGGCGGCCTTCGTCTTCTCGAGGCCGATGCGGGCGCATTCGTCGGCGGGCATGGCCCAGTAGGTCGGGTTGAAAAGCTCGAGGGAGAGCGCCGGGTAGGCTCCCACGGCCATGAAGTTCCTCAGCAAAGCGGAAAGAGGGGCGATCCCGTCGCCGGGAAAAACCCGGTCGGCGTCCTTGATGGTCTCGCGGGGAGGATCGTCGGGGTAGTCGTTGATGTGGTAGACCTGGAGAGCCTGCGGCCCCATCAGCAGGAAGCCGTCGAAGGAGCAGCCGCCCTTGTAGGTGTGGTAGGCGTCGCCGAGGAAGCAAGCCTTCGGATGGGCCGCGCGGATTGCGATGTAGAGGGCCTTCTCCACCGTGCCGATCGTGGGGTTGCCCCCCCACATTTCGACTTGCGGCACCACGCCCATCTCGTCGCCCAGCTCGAGGAGGGCGCGGTAGCGCTCCGCCGCGTCGTCGAGCGAAATGGTCTCGCCGGCGGGAACGCCGGCGGGAGGCGCGGCGATCCGTTTTCCCCCGAGGCGGGCGATCATGTCCATGTCGCGCTTCGCCTCCTCCAGGCCGGCGGCGCGTTCGGCGGGATCGTTGACGACCCACTTGGCGAAGCCGATGGCGCTCTCGACCGTCAGGCCGTGGTCGTCGATGCGCTTGCGCAGGTCCTCGATCTTGCCTCCCTTCTCCACATATTCGTTGAGCTTGCGGAACCAGGGCTCGATTGCCTCGTAGCCGGCGCGGGCGGCCACGTCGATCTCGGCGGCGGCGTCGAGCTCCTGCCCGCGGATCGTCGACATGTTGAGGCAGTATTTGAACCGCTTCGGATCGGGCGGCAGAACCGGGGCTGCCGCAAGAGGCGCAGCGAGGCTGCCGAGGGCGAGACCGGAGCCGGCGAGGAAACGGCGGCGG
>SLGN01000136.1 GCA_007123695.1 Verrucomicrobiales bacterium | reverse complement strand
GAGCGGAGAGGGCGAGGGGGGGGATGCGTCCATGTTGCCGTCTTCATAGCCCCAGCGGCCCGCTCTGTCGAGCGGGGATGGGGGGCTCCGGGCGGCTCCCGCAGGGCATCCCGGCGAGCCAAAGCGCGTGCCGGGAGCCGTCGTGCGGGAGTCTGCCGTCGCTCGATCAGAGTTCGGCGGGGCCCTCGAGTCCGCCGGTGAATTTCTCGTCGTCCTGTCCGAGGTGGATGGGCTTGTAGCCGCCCTTGGACCGGAAGTAGACGATGAGGCCGATGTAGGCGAGCAGCATGAAGACGGGGAAGACCGAGATGGAGCGCAGCGAGATCTGCTTGCCCTTGAGCGCCGCCTCCTCGACGACTGCCCGCTCTTCGTCCGGCAACGCGGCGACCTTCTTGGCGTCGATCTTCTCGTAGTCGCCGAGGAAGTAGGTGTCCTTGCCGACGACGTCGGCTTCGGTGACCTTGGTGACGGAGGCGACGGCGCCGGACTCCACCATCTTGCCGATGACGGGGGCGCCGAGGATGCCGACGGCGAGCATGCCGATGCCGGAAATGGCGTTGAGGGTGAGGGCGCCGCCCTTGGGGGTCTGTTCGGCGACGACGCCGAGGGTGGTGGGCCAGAAGAAGGTCTTGCCGAATCCGTAGAGGGTCGCGGCGGCGAAGATGACGACAAGCCCTTGCACGGTGGAGAGCCAGAAGAGGCCGGCGATGGCGAGGATGGCCGAGACGGCGAGAAGGCCGAGCGGCTGCAGGGCGTGGACGATGGGGCCGGCAAAGAAGCGCAGCACCATCATGATGGCGGAGGTGTAGATGAGTACCCAGAGGGGGTTCTGGCCGACGGCCTTCATGGGCTCCTCCATGATGCCGGTGATGGCGCCGTCGGTCCCGATCTCGGTGGTCGCGAGCGGGATCATGATGAGGCACATGAAGATCATGAGCGGACGACCGAGCGACTTGCAATAGACGCCGTAGGCGACGACGGAGACGGCGGCAAGGGCGACCCAGAGCCAGCCGGGCCAGCCGAAGACCATCCCGAGCTGGCGGAACATGAGGCCGAAGGCGATGGCGGCGCCGACGGCGCCGAATTCGGCGAGCATCTCGCGGTAGGAGACCCCGGCGGCTTCGCGCTCGTTGACGGGGAACTTTGCCGTGATGAGCATGAGTAGGTAGACGATCGCCGGGATGGCGATGATGTAGATGAGGATGCGCCAGTCTTGCGCCGCCTTGTCCCCGAGGAGGATGGTGAGGAGACCGCCGAGGACGAGCCCGCCCGGCCAGCCGGCGTGCAGGATGTTGAGCCATTTCGTCTTCTCCCGGTTGAACATGGTGGCGACGACGGGGTTGATGAACGCCTCGACGGTGCCGTTGCCGAGCCCGAGGATGACCGAGCCGAGATAGAGCTTGTTGTAGGCGGAAGCCTGCGCGGCGAGGAGGGCGTCGCCTTCGAGACCGGCGGCCTTGACTGTGCCGTAGGCGGCGAGGGCGAAGCCGGCGTAGAGGGCGTAGCAGACGAAGCTGAAGACCATCGCGGCGCGGTAGCCGATCTTGTCGATGACGAGGCTGAAGAGGATGATCGAAATGGCGAAGGGCCAGATCCCGGCGCCGAAGAGTTCCTGGCCCTTGACGGCGTCGAGGCCGAAGTCGGACGGCCATAGGGTCGGGTCGTTGACCATGAAGGTCCGCGTGATGAAGGCGAAGGAGGTCGTGACGAGGGCGATGAAGCAGCCCCAGAACAGGGCCATGGAGGGTTTTTTGTCGCTCATGGGGAAGTGGGAGATGGTTCGGAATTCCCCGCCGGCACCGGAAGCCGACAGGAAAACGAGGCGTTTTCTTAACAAACCGGGACGGTTCCACAAGAAGAAAAGCCGAGAAAATCGCGGTAGCCGCCGCCCGGATCGCGCCCGGGCCGCCAGCGGATCCCTCTTTCGCCCGCAGGCGGGAGATCCGCTCCGGCACCCTTTGGGCTCTTGACAGACCCGGAAAGCGGGAGTTCGTATCTGGTAAATATACTTGTTGCAAAATTAAAACTTTTGCATGAAAATTTGACGCAACTTTGCGATTTGCTCGACGCAGGTTCCGAACTGCGAGCGCCACATGGATCCGACAGCCGACAATCCCTTTTTGGACGACATCTTCGTGGATCAGCCCGACGCGCTGCCGGGGGTCGAGGGGATCCACCGCGAGGCCTTCGAAAGGATTTCGGCGGCGGTCGAGAGTCTGGCTCGGCCTCGGAATCCGCCTGACGCGCTGGTGGCGCTCGGGCGCATTTTTCTCGTCGCGGCGACAGGATCGGGCTTTGGCAAAACCCATCTCGTGGCCCGGATCCGCGAGGGTCTGGCGGGCACGGCGTCGTCTCTGGCCCTGCCCTTCGACAGATCGCGTCCGGCAACTTGGCCGGTCGCCCTCGCCTCGGTGCTGCGCCAGTTCTCTCCTGCCGGCATGGGAGCAGGAGTGGCGGCTTTCGGTCTGCTCGACGAGGTTTCCCGATTCTTCCTCTCGCGCCTCGTGCTTGAGACGCTCGCCTGCGGGTCGATGAATCCGCGCGACTGCCCAGAGGAGCCGATGCGGCTCCAGTCCGAATTCGCGACGCTGTTCTCGCGCGATTCGGATTCGCGCATTCTCGGCTGGGTCGATAAGCGGGCCTCCGACCTGGTGAAGTGCGCCGACCCCGGCTTCTCGCGCCGGCTCGGTTTGGGCCCCTCGGAGCTGGCTTTTTGGACCCGGCTCTTCGTGGACTTGAACCTGCGCGAGGAGGGAGCGCTCGACCGGCTGCGCGGGCTCTCCAACGGGGAGGCCCGGGAGCGGCTTCTGCAACTGCTGCGCATCGCCACCGATCTGCGTCCGGTCCTCGCCGTTGCCGACGGTCTCGATGGCTTCCATCGTTCCGATGCGGCCGGGATGGAGGTGGCCGAGATCGCCACCGGCATCCGCGAAAGGGTTCCACGCAGCGTCGTGCTGCTCTGCGTCAACGACGATCTCTGGGAATCGGCCTTCGCGGCACGCCTGCCGCAGGCTTGGATTGACCGGCTCGACATCGAGACGGTGCGTCTCCATCCGATCGCGGCGGAGACGGCGACGGAACTGGTACGCCGTCGCCTCGGGCGGCTGCGGCTACCCGAATCCGAGGCGGCGGACTTCGCCGGCCGGCTCGCCGAGAAACGGCATTGGAGCGAGGCCGACGAGCCGCTCACGCCGCGCCGCGTGCTTCGGGAGGCGGCGGAACTCTGGCGCGAGGAGGCAGCCAAGCCGTTCGGACGACGAGAGGGTGCGGAGCCGGATCCGTTCGAGCCGGTGGCGTGGACGGCGACCGCCGAGGATTTCTCGGGCTTCGACGCGCTTCCGCGCGGGGAGGATCGCGTGACGCCGCGGGCGGTGTCTTCGCCGATCCCGCCGCCGCTTCCGGAAGGCTGGCGTTTCAGCACCCCTCCGACCCCAGCCGCTACGAAGCCTGCTCCAGATCCCGCTCCTGCAGCGGATCCCGCTCCGGAACCAGAGCCGCGCCCGGCTCCGGTCACTGCCTCGCCGCCACCTCCACCGCCCAAGGCGGAGCCCCGATCCTTGGAAAGCGATCTCGCCGCGATCGATTCGATCATCAACGACATCCGCGGCAGCGGAAAGACGGTCGTGAGCGAGGCCCCGGAGCGTCCGCTGGATTTGGCGACGACCGGCGCCGCGAAGAAAGTCGCCGGGTTTGATGCCGAGGGTGCGCAGGTCGGTCCCGCTGCCGCCGAGTCGGCGATGCCCGCGCCCGCCCCAGAAACCGAATCCAAATTCGAGCCCGAGCCTGTTGTTGAGGCGTCCGCTCAAGACCCGGTTCCAGCTCCTTCTTCGCCCGATTCCGCGCGGAAGGCCAACGAGCCGCCACGCTCGTTCTTCACGGGATTCACGCCCGATCCACCCCGTGCCACGCCCTTCGGCGGGGCGGGGGCGCCCTTGAACCGGGCTTCCTTCGAACGCGCCGTCGCGGAACGCGAGGACGAGCTGCTCTCCGGACCCGGACTCGTCCTCGACTTGGAACGGCTTGCGAAATTCGTCGGCGCGGTCGGCTCGCGGCACCCGGCCCTCGCGCAAAAGGAAGAACGCTACCCGAGCAGCCGCAGCGCCTGTCTGCGCTGGAACGGGCACGGGCATTCCGTGGTGGTGGGGTTCGAATCGCCGCGCAACGCCTATTTCTGGAACAACCTCTTGCAGCAGTCGCTCGCCTCGAACCGGCAGGAGAAGATCGTGGGCTTCTCGCATCCCTCCGAGCCCTTCGACCCCGCCCTTTTTGCGGGTTTCGGCTACAGTCCGGCCGTGGTCCGCGCCCGCGTCGACATCATCGAGATGAACGACCGCGAGCTCGCCATGGTCCTTGCGACCGAGCGGACCCTGCGGGAACACGAGAGCGGGGCCGACGGGGAAAAGGCGTGCCAGTTCGCCATCCTGCGGCTCGATCCTCTGTGGCGCCGCATCGTCCAACCCCTGTGATTCTTTGGCGAATTGGGCGCCCCCGGGGCGGATCCGCTGGAAACCGCCGCCTCAGGACCGGTCGATCCAAGGGATGGACCCCTCTTGTTTTTGCGCCGATGGCAGTGGCTCCAGAACCTCCGCCGAACTAGCCGAAATTATGATCCGGCGCGAAATTGCGAAAATTTACAAAGAAGGGTTGAAATTATTTCAGATCTCTTAAATACTATCGCCATTCCGACCGTTTGTCTGAATGGCCGCCGACTACAACGAAGACCACATCCGTTCCCTCGAGCCCCGCGAGCACATCCGCCTGCGCCCGGGCATGTACATCGGCAAGCTGGGCGACGGCTCCTCGCCCGACGACGGCATCTACATCCTGCTGAAGGAAGTCGTCGACAACGCGATCGACGAGCACGTGATGGGCAACGGGCGGCAGATCGACATCGAGATCGAGGACCGCTTCGTCCGCGTGCGCGACTACGGGCGCGGCATTCCCCTCGGCAAGCTCAAGGACTGCGCCTCGGTCATCAACACCGGGGCGAAGTACGACAGCGAGGCCTTCAAGAAGTCCGTCGGTCTCAACGGCGTCGGGATCAAGGCGGCGAACTTCCTTTCCTCCTTCTTCGAGATCCAGTCCTTCCGCGAGAACAAGACGATGGCCATCGAATTCTCCCAGGGGCTTGTCGTCGCGGAGATGAAGAAGCCCGACAAGAGCCACGAGCCCCGCGGCACCGTCGTGGCCTTCGAGCCCGATGCCGAGATCTTCGGACCCTACGCGTGGAACCTCGAGACGGTCGAGGCGATGCTGCGCAACTACGCCTATCTCAATACCGGGCTGACGCTGACGCTCAACGGGACCAAGTTCAAATCGAAGAACGGCCTCCTCGACCTGCTGGAGGAGAACCTCGCCGGGCGCGAGACCCCGCTCTATCCCATCGTCCACCTCTCCGACCACGACATCGACGTGGCCTTCACCCACACCGATCAGTCGGGCGAGGAGTACTACAGCTTCGTCAACGGCCAGCACACCACCATGGGCGGCACCCACCTCGCCGCCTTCCGCGAGGCGGTCGTCAACACGGTGCGAAACTACTACAAAAAGCAGTTCGAAGCCGCCGACGTGCGCTCGGGCATCGTCGCGGCCATCAGCGTGCGGGTGGAGGATCCCGTCTTCGAGTCGCAGACCAAGACCAAGCTCGGCTCCACCCAGATGGCCCCCGGCGGCGATACGGTGCGCACCTTCGTCGGGAACTTTCTCGGCCTGCATCTCGACAACCATCTCCACCGCAGCAAGGGCGTCGCCGAAGGCATGCTCGAGAAGATCCAGCGATCCGAGCACGAGCGCAAGGAGCTCAAGGGCATCAAGAAACTGGCCAAGGAGAGGTCCAAGCAGACGAAGCTGCACAACAAGAAGCTGCGCGACTGCCGGGCCCACTACAATACCAACCACAAGCTGCGCGAGCAGTCCACCCTCTTCATCACCGAGGGGGACTCGGCGAGCGGCTCGATCACGAAGTCGCGCGACGTCGATACCCAGGCGGTCTTCTCCCTGCGGGGCAAGCCGCTCAACTCCTACGGCATGACGCGCAAGATCGTCTACCAGAACGAGGAGTTCAATCTGCTCCAAGCCGCCCTCGGGGTCGAGGACGGGGTCGATGGGCTGCGCTACAACCGGGTCGTGCTCGCCACCGACGCCGACGTCGACGGCATGCACATCCGCCTGCTCACGATCACCTTCTTCCTGCAGTTCTTCCCCGACCTCATCCGCGAGGGGCATCTCTTCATCCTCGAGACGCCGCTCTTCCGCGTGCGCAACAAGCAGGAGACCCGCTACTGCTACACCGAGGAGGAGCGCCAGCGTGCCCTCGCCGAGGTGCGCAACCCGGAGATCACCCGCTTCAAGGGCCTCGGCGAGATCTCGCCCGACGAGTTCCGGCATTTCATCGGGCCCGACATCCGCCTAGCCCCCGTCGAGATGCCGCCGCGCCCCAAGACGATCCAGGACCTGCTCGACTTCTACATGGGCAAGAACACGCCCCAGCGCCAGGATTTCATCATCAAGAACCTCAAGGTCGAGGCCGACATTGTCGAGGAAGAGACCGAGGAACGCGCCGAGATCGGCGAGGCCTCGGCCGCCGCCTGAACCACCCCGCCCCGCGAGGACGGGGCCACCGCCATTTTTCCGCATGGACGACACCGCGACACCGCTCAAGGGGATGTATTCGGAGTGGTTCCTCGACTACGCCAGCTACGTCATCCTGGAGCGGGCCGTGCCCCACATCGACGACGGGCTCAAGCCGGTGCAGCGGCGCATTCTTCATTCCCTCAAGGAAAAGGACGACGGCCGCTTCAACAAGGTGGCCAACATCATCGGCCACACCATGCAGTACCATCCGCATGGGGACCAGGCCATCGGCGACGCCCTCGTCAACATGGGGCAGAAGGAGATCGTCGTCGAGACCCAGGGGAACTGGGGCAACATCCTCACCGGCGACTCGGCCGCCGCGCCGCGCTACATCGAGGTGCGTCTCTCGAAGTTTTCCAACGAGGTGCTCTTCAACCCCAAGACGACGCTCTGGGCGGCGAGCTACGACGGGCGCAACAAGGAGCCCGTGACCCTGCCGGCGAAGTTCCCCCTCGTGCTCGCCCACGGGGCCGAGGGCATCGCCGTGGGCCTCGCCTGCAAGATCCTGCCGCACAACTTCAACGAGCTGATCGACGCCTGCATCGCGGTGCTGCGCAAGGAGCCCTTCGAGATCTTCCCCGACTTTCCCCAGGGGGGCATCGCCGACGCCGGCGACTACAACGACGGGCTCCGCGGCGGGCGGGTGCGTCTGCGCGCCCGCATCGAGAAGGTGAAGGCCCGCGAGCTCGTCATCCGCGAGATCCCCTTCGGCACGACCGCGTCGAGCCTCTGCGACTCGATCCTCAAGGCCACCGAGCAGGGCAAGGTGCGCGTCGCCAAGCTGGAGGACTGCACCGCCGAGAACGTCGAGATCCGCGTCCACCTGCCCGCCGGGATCGACGCCGACCAGACCCTGCAGGCCCTCTACGCCTTCACCGACTGCGAGGTCAGCATCTCGCCGAACGCCTGCGTCATCCAGGACAACAAGCCCCGTTTCCTGGGGGTTTCCGAAATCCTGCGCCACAGCGCCAAGCGCACCCGCACGCTGCTCGGGCAGGAGTTGGAGATCAAGCTCGCCGAGCTGGAGGACCGGTGGCATTTCTCCAGCCTCGAGAAGATCTTCATCGAGAAGCGCATCTACCGGCGCATCGAGGAGTGCGAGACTTGGGAGGCGGTCCTCGACGAGATCTGGACGGGGCTGCGGCCCTACTTGCCGATGCTCCGGCGCGAGGTCACCGACGAGGACATCGTGCGTCTCACCGAGATCAAGATCAAGCGCATCTCCAAGTACGACTCCTTCAAGGCCGACGAGCTGCTGCGCGGCCTGGAGAAGCAGATCGACGAGACGAAGAGGAACCTCAAGCGCCTCACCGCCTACACCGTGAAGTGGTTCGAGGGGATCAAGGAACGCTACGGAAAGGGCCGCGAGCGGCGCACCGAGCTGTCCGCCTTCGGCAGGATCGACGCGAAGCAGGTCGTCGTGGCCAACGACACCCTCTACGTCAACCGCAAGGAAGGCTTCGCCGGCTACGGGATGAAGCGGGACGAGGCCGTCTGCAAATGCTCGCGCATGGACGATGTCATCGCCTTCTCGCGCGACGGGACGATGCGGGTCGTCAAGGTGGCCGAGAAGGTCTTCGTGGGGAAGGATGTCCTCCACGTCGCCGTCTTCAACCGCGACGAGCCGAAGATCTACAACATGATCTACCGCGACGGGCGCGGCGGGCGAGCCATGGTGAAGCGCTTCCGCGTCGAGGGGGTGACTCGCGAGAAGCTCTACGACCTCACCGCCGGCACCGCCGGGACGAGGGTGCTCTGGTTCTCGGAACACGCCAGCGAGGAGGATGCCAACCTCATCGTCCGGGTTCATCTCAAATCTGATTTGCGTTTGCGAAATTTTCAGATCGACTTTAGGTTCGCAAGTCTCGATATTAAAGGACGGGGAGCCAAAGGGAACATTCTCACAAAACATCCAGTAGATCGGGTCTCCCGCATTTCCAAAGCCGAGCAGGAAGAGATCGAAGAGCGCAGCCAGAAGGAACCCGTGGCCGCCTCATCGCCAAAAAAAGCGTAAGCCGTCTTCCGGGGCGGCCTCATCGCAAGACGGGAGAAGATCCCGCAAAAGTGTTTCCGCTGAAAAAGCAACAGCAAAGCAAGCACCAACAAAACGAAGAAACGATGAGGAAAGCACCCGCGAAGAAGGCTCCTGCCAAGAAGGCTCCTGCCAAGAAGGCTCCTGCCAAGAAGGCTCCTGCCAAGAAGGCTCCTGCCAAGAAGGCCCCAGCTAAGAAGGCCCCGGCCAAGAAAGCCCCCGCCAAGAAAGCTGCGGCGAGGAAGCGCTAAGGTTGCTCCTGATCGAAGATCGAACGAAGCGAAAGCTTTTTCGCGGAATAACGAAGTCAGCAAAGAGCCCGGGGATGCGATGCGCGACATCGCCCCCGGGCTCGCTTTTTTTCTGGAGGGCTTCTTTTCCACGCACGCGCCGAGCCGATCCTTCCGACGCCGACGGCACCCAATCATGGCGCCCGTCTCCGCCTGCGGTTGCGTGATCAGGACGCAGGCTGTCCGGTTAGCGGCGGCCGCGCCCCTAAAAAAGGACGCCGCACCCGTGGACCTCGACGTGGAAGGTGCGGAACCGTTGCGAAAGCGATTCCATCAATCCTCCGAGCGAGTCCTCGCCGTTGTCGAAGACCCCCATGCGGTTGTAGGCCGCCATCAGGGGCCTCGCAGCCAGGGGGATCTGGATGTCCTTGCCGAGAAGGGTCGAGCCGAAGAGGACCCCGTCGTCCTCGAGGTGGTCGCGTAGGTGGTCGAAGACGTTTCCGGACTTTTCCTCGAGAGGGCCCGGCAGGCAGTGCAGCACGTAGTTCAAAGCGATGGAGGCGAAGCGCGGTCCGGGCAGCTCGAGAGGCTGGAGCAGGTCGGCGAGGTGGCGCTCGGGGCCGTGGGCGGCGAGTTCCGCCGAGGCGTGATCGAGGCAGTCGGGGTTGAGATCGACGAGGGCACACCGGCGCACCGGCCCCGGGAGCTGCGGCAGCGTGTCGGCGAGGAGCCGGCCCGTTCCCGGCCCCGCCTCGAGATGGTTGTCCGTGAGGTGGCGGCGGTAGAGCTCGAGGAGGTGCTCGGTCTGGCAGCGCCAGACGTAGCGGTTCGAGAAACCGAGCACCCACCGGTCGTAGAGGGCGAGAGTCCGCTTGGTGTAGACCGAAGCGGAGCGCTCACTGTGGTGGCGGCCGGTCATCATGGATTTCCGCCAATCAATAGGGTATGCTGGCGCAGTCAACCCTGTTGAGTCCTCCGTCCCGATGGAAACCCTTTCCGAACGCATGCAGCGCCTCCGGATCCGCGAAGAGGATCTGGAAGAGCGCTTCGTGCTCGGCTCGGGCAGCGGCGGGCAGAAGATCAACAAGACTTCGTCCTGCGTCTACCTCAAGCATCTCCCGAGCGGACGCGAGGTGAGCTGCCAGGAAACGCGCTCGCGGGAAAAGAACCGCGAGATCGCCCGCGGGCGCCTCTGCGACCAGATCGAGCAGGCCGCCGCCGCCGCCAAGCTCGCCGCCGCGCGACAGCGGGCGCGGACGCGCTACCAGAGGCGCAAGCCCTCGCGCGCCGCCAAGGCCCGCCTGCGCGACGCCAAGCAGCACCGGTCCGATCGCAAAGCCTCGCGGCGGCGCATCGACGGATCGGGCGGGTGAGTCGCCCTCTACCGCCGGATGTATTCCCGCCACGCTTCGTGGAGCCTATCGAAGACGCGCTGGTCGATGGGGTTGCCGGGGACCGCCGTGGTGCGCAGGGTGTTGAGGGTCTGCGCCAGCCGCGCCGTGACCGCCGGGGAGGGATCCCAACTGTTCCACGAGCCCACGAGGGCCTGCCCGATGCCGGGCGGGAGCCCTTCGCGGACGGAGATGTAGGAGTGGTAGAAGAGATTGTCGTTCGTGCCGGACAGGATGATGCCTTCGTGAGGGATGCCGCCCGCGAGGAAGCGAAAGGAGTAGATCGCGGAATCGAAACCAGGACCCAGCACTCCGGCGGAGCCGGGGATGAAGGCGACGTCGGTCACGACGACTCCGCCACCGAAGTTTTTGGGAAATTCCGTGAACACTGCGTTTCCGGAGGCAATGTAGAAGGGGATGAAGCCCGGGGTTCCGAACCCGTAGAGGGCCTGGCCGGGGCGCCCGCCGGCAAGCGCGCCGTTGAAGCCGTTGTGGGTCCATCCCGGCAGGGCGGGGACCAAGGCCGAGGCTCCGCCTTGGGCGAACCGCCGCATCGGCATCGCGGGCGGCAGCGGCGAGACGATCCCGCCGCGGGCGGTGCCGACGATGCGGCGCAGCGCGGCGACGTCGCGAGGGGTGAGGGCGCGCACCCTCCGGGCCCGCTGGTTCCCGACGCGGTTGCGCGGCAGGGAATACTTCGTGACCGTGAAGACCGGACCCTGCCCGACGATGTCGACGAGGACCAGGTTGGTCCCGACCTGGCCGGTCACCCGGTGGGTGCGGCCGCGGCGGACGACGCGGGTGCCGCGCAGCCGGGCGGTGGAGGCGAGACCCTGGGCGGTGCTCCTTTGGTCCACGGGCGAGCGCAGCCGCATCCGGGTGACCGATTCCCGCCCCCGGCGGATCGTGTAGATGCCGCGGTAGACTTGGAGCCGGTAGCCGCGGTCGGCGCGCACCGAGAAATTCGTCGCCCGGTGCCGCAGCACCCGCGCCTCGAGGAAATCGCCGGGAACGAAAAGGAGAACCAAAAACAGAAAGGACCATCGTCGCCAACCCGGAGGACCGGTTCCGGCGAATCGATGTCGGCTCCAGAGCGGGCGCCTTCGGCAGACGCCCTCGGAGTTCGCTGCGGCAGCAGTCATGCCGCATGTTTAGCGAGAAAAGGGGGACGGAGTCAAGAAACTTCGGAGGAAAACTGGCGGAGTCTGCTGGATTTCCCCCATCCTGTCAACGGTTTCCCGATTTTATGAAGGCTTGCGCCGATCATGGTAGCCTGCCGGATCGTGCAACGGAGGCGAGGTGTGCTTTTTGCCGGGGTCACGTCCGTCAAACACCGACCCGGCCCTGCAGGGCGCGCATCAGGGTGAGTTCGTCGGCGCTGTGGAGGCCTCCGCCGGCCGGCAGGCCCTGGGCGAGGCGCGAGACCCGGAGGTCCGGGTAGGCGGCGAGAAGATCGGCGAGGTAGTGGCCCGTGGCCTCGCCCTCGACGTCGGAGCCGAGCGCGAGAATGACTTCCTCGATGCCTCCCGAGCCGAGACGTTCGGTCAGTTCGGCGATACGCAGGTCTTCGGGCCCGATGTCGTCGAGCGGCGAGATGCGCCCGCGCAGCGAGTGGTAGTGGCCGCGGAAGGCGCCGCTGCGCTCCAGCGGCAGGATGTCGGTGGGCTGCTCCACGATGCAGAGCTGGCGCGGGTCGCGGTTCGGCGCGTCGCACACGGCGCAGCCGTCGGCCTCGGTCGAGAAGAAGCCGCAGGTGGCGCATTCGAGAACTTCCTCGGCGGCGCGCGCGAGCGCCTCGGAAAGGTGCCGCGGCGCCTCCCCCGGCGGCTGCAGCAGCCACACCGCGATGCGTTCGGCGCTCTTGGGGCCGATGCCGGGGAGTTGCTTCAGCTCGGAGACGAGCCGGCGCACGGGTTCGGGATAATCGACGGAGGCCATGGTCTCGGGATCGGGGTCGGGGGCGTCTCTCCGATACGTTCAGAGCTGGCTGGAGGGGCGTGCGTGGCCCTCGTCGACGAGTTTGCGGACGAGGCGCAGAGCCCGCGGGGCGGGGGCCGCGACCGCCGCCTGGGCCTGCGCCATCAGCTTCTCGAGGGCTTCGTCGTCGGCGCCGGGCACGCGGGCCCGGCCCAGCTCCTCGAGTGCCGCCTGCGATTCCCCGGCGCGCAGGTGCAGCACGCCGCGCCAGAAGGCGTCGCGCCGCGCGCGGTCGTCCTCGGAAAAGGCCGCGCTCTCGGCGAGCAGTTGATAGACTTCCACGAGGCTCTGCCGCTCGGAGTCGTAGAGCATCTCCAGCGGCCGCACCTCGAAGCTTTCGCGCACCAGCCGCCAGGTCTCCGCCGCGACGAGCAGATCGGACCCGTAGCGTCCGTTGGCGAGGGCGAGCCGGTCGGCGAGGTCGCCCCCTCCCAGTCCCACGAGCTGGGCGCGGCCGGGCCTGCGGCACAGTCCCGCGACGATGCGGCCCGAGGCGGCTCCCACCCCCCACTGCGGCTCGAGGAACCAGAGGGTCTCGCATTCCCTGGCAAAGCCGCGGAGACGCCCCCGCAGGTCGAGCGCGGCGCGGCAGGCCCGGGCGGCATGGTCTTCCTCTTCGCGGACGAGCCCGAAGACCGCGCGGATCCGCTCGGGGCCCGCCTCTTCCAAGTAGGCGCCGCGGGACAGGAGGAAGGCCGAGACGGTGCGCTGGAAGAGCCCGCCGACGCGCAGGGCCTCGGCCGGGGCGGGACGGGTCTCTCCGCCTCCGGGGGAAAGGAGGCGGCAGACGAGGACGGTCGCGTCCCTCTCCGCCCCGTCGAAGGCGGGCGGGGCGGGGGAGTCGAGCAGTTCGGCAGCGAGCGCGGCGGAGACGCGCGAGCCCAGCGCCTCCTCCAGCAGCGCCTTGCGGCGGCCCAGCTCGGTGGCCCCGAAGGCGAGCCCGCCTCCGACCGCGAGCAGGCAGGCGGCCAGAGCGGCCCCCGGATCGACGTGGACGCCATGGAGCGCGAGCGCGGGCGAGCCCAGCGCCACCACCACGAGGGACAGCGCGGCGGCGGCGGCCCGCTGCCCCGCTTTCGACGCCTCGACCAGCGCCGCCGCCGTGCCGAGGCCCGCCACGGCGACGAGCGGGATCTCGAGCCAGCGCAGCCGCGGCGGAGCGGGCTCGGGAAACCACCCGCGCGAGGCGTAGAAATCGGCCAGCCAGGCAGCGGTCGGCTCGAAGACGCCGCCGAAATGGAGGGCCAGGGCCGCGAGGGCGGCACCGCCTCCGATGGCCAGAGAGATCGTCCAGTAGCGTCGCATCGGCTGGGGGCGTCCGGTTCTTCGGGAAAGTGCGGGGAGAGTCTGCGGGATTTGCGGCGGGGGGCGCCCGGTCTCGGGAGAGGGTCGGAGCGACCGCCCCGCCTCCCTGCGGCATGATAGAACCTGCACGCCGATGAGCAAGGGCGGACTCCTTGCGGCGGCGGTTCCCGGATCGGTGCGGGCGACTTTTTTCCCTGCGGAGGGATTTTCCCTTTCCCCCGGCGCGGGTTCGGGCAAGATTCGCCCCCCTGCAACCCCTCCCGAGCCATCCCGATGAAGACCATTGCCATAGCCAACCAGAAAGGCGGCGTCGGTAAGACCACGACCTCGGTCAACCTCGGGGCTTGTCTTGCGGAGCGCGGCGTGCCCGTCGTCGTCCTCGATCTCGATCCGCAGGCGAACTCGACCAGCGCCCTCGGTTTCGTCCCCGGCGAGCATCCCAGCATCTACCAGCACCTCATCGGCGGCGGCGACGTGTCCGAACTCGTGCTGCCGACGAAATACGAGAACCTCAGCCTCATCCCCTGCGACATGGACCTCGCCGGATGCGAGATCGAGATGGCCCGCGAAGACGACCACCTCGTGCGGCTGCGCAAGCTCCTCGCGCCTTTCAAGGCCGCCGCCCCGGCCGACTACATGCTCGTCGACTGCCCGCCCTCCCTCGGCGTGCTCATGACCTCGGCCCTCGCCGCCGCCGACGAGCTGATCGTGCCGCTCCAGTGCGAATACTTCGGGCTCGAAGGCCTCTCCAAGATCGTCGGCGTCCACCAGCAGATCCGCGAGTCCGGGGCCAACGACGAGGTCGTGCTCGAGGGCATCGTCATGACCATGGCCGACAGCCGCACCAACCTCTCGGCGATGGTCATCAACGACGTCCGCGAATACTTCCCCGAAGTCACCTACGAGACCGTCATACCCCGCAACATCCGCCTCGGCGAGGCCCCCAGCTACGGACAGACGATCATCGACTACGCGCCCAACTGCACGGGGGCCATCGCCTACCGCGCGCTCGCCGACGAGTTCCTGCGCCGCCACGCCTGAGCGGGGGGGGGCGGGGCGCTCCGAGCGGGCTGCCGCAGCTCACCGGGCGGAAAAAACGCTGAAAAAGCCCATAGATGGGCTAAGGTCCGGACCTCCGTTCCCCATCCCTTTGTTTTCCCATGGTCCAGTGGCTCCTCAAACTCATCGTCGGCAGCCGGAATGCGCGCGTCATCCGCCGCATCGCCCCTGTCGTCGTGAAGATCAACGAGATCGAGCGCGAGCTGCAGAACCTGCCCGAGAGCGTCCTTCAGGAAAAGACCGCCGCGTGGAAGGCCCACCTCGACCGCTACGGCCTGCGGGTCGAGAGCTACAGCGAGCGCATCCTCGGAACCCGGGGCGAGGAGGAAAACCGCGCCCTGCTCCTCTCCTGGGCGGAGCGCTTCGAGAAGCTTTCCGGCGAGTTCCGGCGCGCCTCCTTCCTTTCCCCCGCCGAGGCCGCCGCCCTTCCCGCCGACGAGATGCCGGCCCGCATCCTCGAGGCCCAGCGCCTCTTCCAGGAGCTCAAGGACGAATTCCCCGCCGCCCGCGCCGCCTACCTCGAGCAGATCCTGCCCGAGGCCTTCGCCGTGGTCAAGAACGCCGCCCGCCGCCTCTGCGGGCGCGAGTGGATGGTCTGCGACCATCCCGTGAAGTGGGAGATGGTCCATTTCGACGTGCAGCTCATCGGCGGCATCGGCCTGCACCGCGGCATGATCGCCGAGATGGCCACGGGCGAGGGCAAGACCCTCGTCGCGACCCTGCCGGTCTACCTCAACGCCCTCACCGGCCTCGGCGTGCACGTCGTCACCGTCAACGACTACCTCGCTCGCCGCGACGCCGAATGGATGGGCTACCTCTTCCAATACCTCGGCCTCAGCGTCGGCGTGATCCAGAACGACCTGCGCGGCGAGGCCCGCAAGGAGCAATATGGGAAGGACATCACCTACGGCACCGCGAGCGAGTTCGGCTTCGACTACCTGCGCGACAACGGCATGGCGCCTGAAGCCGCCCAGCAGGTCCAGCGCAACCACTACTTCGCCCTGATCGACGAAGTCGATTCCGTCCTCATTGACGAGGCGCGCACGCCGCTGATCATCTCGGGCCCCGTCACGGTGCGACAGGATCAGCAGTTCGACCTCTACAAGGGGCAGATCCGCGACCTCTACCGCAAGCAGACCCAGCTCTGCAACGACCTCGCCAACGAGGCCAAGAAGCTCTTCGACGAGGGCCAGACCGCCGAGGCCGGCACCGCCTACTACAAGATCAAGCTGGGCATGCCCCGCAACCGCGCCCTGATGCGGGCCATGGAAAACACCGAGGTGCGCCGCGCCGTGGAGAAGGCCGAGCTCGAATTCTACCGCGATCCGCAGAAAACGGCCCTCTTCGCCCTGAAGGAGGAGCTCTATTTCACCCTCGACCCCAAGGCCCACGAGGCCGAACTCACCGAGATGGGGCGGCAGTTCCTCAGCCCCGGCGACCCCGAGGCCTTCGTGCTGCCCGACCTTTCCGAAGCCTTCTCCGCCATCGACGGCAATCCCGACTTCAACGAGGCGCAGAGGGGCGAAGCCAAGCGCGAGCTGCAGCAGCAGATGGCCGCCCAGGCCGAGAAGATGCACACCATCTCGCAGCTGATGAAGGCCTACACCCTCTACGAGAAGGACATCCACTACGTCGTCGAGGAGAACCGGGTCATGATCGTCGACGAGAACACCGGCCGCAAGATGCCGGGGCGGCGCTGGTCCGACGGGCTCCACCAGGCCGTCGAGGCGAAGGAGGGCGTCACCATCGAGGGCGAGACCCAGACCTACGCCACCATCACCATCCAGAACTACTTCCGCCTCTACGAAAAACTCGGCGGCATGACCGGCACCGCCGAGACCGAGGCGGCCGAGTTTCACGACATCTACAAGCTCGAGGTCCTCGTCGTCCCGACGAACCGCCCCATCGCGCGCATCGACCTCAACGACAAGATCTACAAGACCCAGCGCGAGAAGTTCAAGTCCGTCATCGACTTGGTGAAGGAGCGGCACCTCGCCGGCCAGCCCATCCTCCTCGGCACCGCCAGCGTCGAGTCCTCCGAGATCCTCTCGCGCATGCTCCAGCGCGAGAAGATCACGCACTCCGTCCTCAACGCCAAGTTCCACTTGCAGGAGGCCGAGATCGTTTCCCGCGCCGGTCAGGCCGGCGCCGTGACCGTGGCCACGAACATGGCCGGCCGCGGCACCGACATCAAGCTCGGCCCCGGCGTCGCCGAAAAGGGCGGCCTCTTCGTGATCGGCACCGAGCGCCACCGCAGCCGCCGCGTCGACCGCCAGCTGCGGGGCCGCTGCTCGCGCCAGGGCGACCCCGGGCAGTCGGTCTTCTACGTCAGCTTCGAAGACGACCTGATGATGCAGTTCGGCGCCGCCGAGCGCATGACGAAGATGATGGAGCGCTTCGGCCTCGAGGAAGGGCAGGAGCTCGAGCACCCCTGGCTGAACAAGTCCGTCGAGAACGCGCAGAAGAAGGTCGAGACGCGCGACTACCTCTCCCGCAAGCACATCCTGGAATACGACGACGTCATGAACAAGCAGCGGGGCGTCGTCTACGGCTACCGCAACGAAGTGCTCCACACCGAGGATCCCCACGCCCTCGTGCACGAGATCATCGAAGACGCCATGCCGGCGCTCTTCGGCGACTGCCTCGATGCCGAGACCGGCCGACTCATCCCCGAGGCGGTCCTCCATGTCGTCAACACCCACTTCCCCCTCGGCCTCGCCGCCGAGGACGTTCGCGTCGGCGAGCGCGAAGACGAGGAAGTCCTCGACTTCCTCGTCGGGCAGGTCAAGGCCGCCTACGACGTCAAGATGAGCCACGAGGACCCGGCCCGCGGCGAGGACCTGGAGCGCTGGATCATCCTCCACAGCATCGACCAACTCTGGCAGGAACACCTCTTCGAGATGGACAGCCTGCGCGACTCCATCAGCAACTACCGCTACGCGCAGAAGGACCCGCTCGTGGAATACAAGCACCATGCCTACGAGCTCTTCATCGGTCTCATGGACCGGATCAAGGCCGAAGTCCTCGGCAACCTCTTCCGCACCACCACGATCCGTCCGGAGGACTTCCACCGCGTCATCCGCGGCATCCAGACGAGCCGTCCCGACGTCCTCGCCGCCGGCAACGCCACCCCCGCGCCCGCCCCGCCTCGGCCCGAGATCCAGATTCCCAAGACACCGCAGCGCCGCGAGCTGCCCAAGGTCGGTCGCAACGACCCCTGCCCCTGCGGCAGCGGCAAGAAATACAAGGCCTGCTGCGGGAAGGGCTGAGCCTCACGACGGAACCTCCGGCAGCGGACCGGGCCGGAGACCGGCACAAAAGCGCTTTCTTTGACCAAGAACTCGATTTCCATTGATTTTTTTTGAACGTAT